>CAYNIK010000017.1:0-12255 GCA_964397145.1 uncultured Limnohabitans sp. | reverse complement strand
TTGGAACTAGCTAAATTATCCCTCTGGGCTAACTTTTCCTGAGTAGAATACCATCCAATATGACCTAAAGGGAATACAAGGTAGAGGATGGAAAAACCTTCAAATGGGAGGCTAACTTCACCATTTAGGTAGAGGAGCAAATAGAAAAGTAGTCCGAGATAAAGGAATGCAATTCCTGAAAACTGAAAGCTTGTTTTGGCACGAACTCCTGCATTTGCTTTGGAAATAATAACCAAAAGTCCAGATAGAAGGCCATGACCTAGCCAGAAAATCCATGCTATGCTTAGTCCCAATCCAATAATTAAACTTTGCTCTGCAAGGTAGAGACTTGGCTGAACGATTGGACTGATAAGGATGAGTAGTGCAACTGTACCTCCTGTTGTGAGGGCAAGTACTGTCCAGCGGATCCAAAATGCTAATTGATATCCCCAAATGTGGAAATACAGCGTAGGGAGAAGGGTAGCAGTTAAAAGAAGTAAAAGTGGTAGATTTGAGCTTGCTCCTCCTATATTTAATCCGTTTAAATTGGACAAAGTTAGGATCAGGATCCAGCCTATCCCAGCACCCACAAATGGGAATTTTTTAAAATGGCTCAGTGTAGCAAGGACTGTCACCGAGAGGAGTAAAACAAAACCTCCAAAAATAAGGCTTTCTGTAGTACCCATCGGGTAGGGAACTACCTGGTAATTTTGAAATACGAGAAAGTGGTCTACCTGGATCGGGATGGACAAGGCTCCAATGTTTGTCGTGGAGAAAGGAACTGCCAAACTATCCACAAAAGCTCCTACCTGTAGATTGGGACTGGAATTGGTCGTCCCGTAAATACCATAACCTCCTAAAATTGCTCCAACTCCCAAAAAAAGGGAGAGCAATAATTTGGCTAAAAAGTTTGTTTTGGATTCAATGGGCATATTATTCCATTACTTTGGGAACTGTAAAGAACCCATTTTCTTGTTTAGGGGCATTTTCCAAGGCCTGTTTCTGAGTGAATGGATTATCCACTTCATCGGCTCGAAATGCGTTAATTTCTGAGGACATATTGGTCAGGGGAATCACATCTTCGGTAGGTACTTCTTGAAGTTGATCAATCCATTCCAAGACCTGGGAAAGGTCTTTGCTCATTTTTTCTGCCCCTTGAGCATCAAAATTAAGTCGCGCCAAATGGGCCAATTTCTGAAGAGTTACTTGATCAATTTTCATGCATTTGGAAGGTTGATGCAGCTTTAGCGTTGGAAATCCGTTCTGGGCTTGCGCTGGGGTTGTCTTTTAGCAATTGCTCCTGGATCACGCCAAAACACCTTTCCTTGAGTGCTTCTTCCGTTTCAAATTCGGAAGGAAGAAGCGCTTTATGCAACACCATTTTGGCAGGAATTCGCTTTAGAATCAATTCTTTCTGGTCTGCCAAAATTACGTGATTGTAGGATAAGGTGACAGGAATGATGGGGATTTGTTTCTCTAGGGCTAATCGGAAGGCTCCATTTTTGAAAGGGACTAGATAGGGTGGGTCTTGGGTGTAAATACCTCCTTCAGGAAACAAAACCATACTGCTGCCCCGATCCAATGCTAAGCCAGCCCTTCGCATGGTTTCAGCCCTACTTTTGACTCGACTTCGGTCTACTGCAATGTGTAGATTTTTAAAATAATACCCAAAAAAGGGAACTTTACGAATGGAGGCTTTCCCTACAAAAACAGCATCCCCTGGGACAAATCCCATCATGGCCACATCCAAATAGCTGAAGTGATTGGCTAAGAAAATATAAGGTTTCCCTTTTTCCAACTCTTCTTCCTTTTCTACCTGTACTCGTAGGAAAATGATGGAAAAAAACAGCTTTGCCCAATACTGGTTGACTTTTCTTCCATACTTATTCCATCTGGGCACCCAAATGCAGAGCAAGAATGCAGGGAAAAGTATGGCAAAAGTCAGTACAAAAACGACTGCAGCATAATAGGTATAAATCCGGCTAGTCCACTTAGTCATGGTTGATCATTGCATTAGCGACTTGGGTGAAATAACTCAACAGCTCTTCTCGAACTTCCTGATCTAATGGAACTTTGTCTAATGCATGCAACATGGCATTCATCCAATGAGAACGCATTTTTGGATCTATTTTCCATTGCATATGACGCATCCGTAATCTTGGATGTCCTCGTTCTTCCGAATAGGTTTGTGGCCCTCCAAATACTTGTGCCAAAAATAAGTAAATACGCCGTTCAGCAGCATCTAAGTCTTCTGGATAGAGGTTTCGCAATTCAGGAATCTTGCAGACTTCCAAATAGAAGTTTTTCGTAAGCTTCTGAAGTGATTCTTCTCCAATTCGGGTGTACAGTAATCCTAAAGAATTCATCCGCTAAAATTAACCAATTTTGCCCTTAGCCTTCCCATTTTTTCACACGTAAGGAGGTTCCTTCAGTTGAAATCACCTCAATGGCTTCACCTTGTTCTAGAAACTCCCCTCGAGAATAAGCATCGAAGATTTCACCATCCAATTCGATTTTGCCACTGGGGCGAAGCCTGGAGTGGACGGTTCCAACTTTACCAATTAAGCTTTCAGAGTACACACGTGCAGTGAATCCTTGTGCCCGGTCTTGGGTTGTGGCGAGTGCCAAGTGTTTGAAAGCTCCCCATTCATTCACTTTTGGAGTAAGCCAAAAAACCAAACCCACGGCAGCCAAAGCAGCCAAAATCACCGTCAGCAAGGCTTCAAATAGCTGGGAAGAAGGTACCCATTCAAAACCGAATGCCTCGTTGGGAAGCATACCTAGTACCAATCCTCCTAAGGTCAGCACTATTCCTGCCACGCCAAATACGCCGAAACCTGGAATCACAAAAAATTCCACGGCTAGTAAAATGATGCCAATGACAAAGGCTAAAATCTCCCAATTTTCAGCTAATCCATTGAGGTAGTAGGGGATGAAATACAAAAGTGCGGCACTGATTGCCAGCGCAAGAGGAAAACCGATCCCCGGACTTTGCAACTCAAAATAAATCCCCCCAATAATGAGAAGGATCAATAGACCACTGACGGCAGGATTCAAGAAAAATGAAATGATGGTGTCGACCATTTTTTCTTCGTAAGCAACCACCTGTGCTGTTTGTAAATTTTGGGCTGCTAAAATGGCTTTTTTGGAGGTAAATTCACCTTCACAATACCCGTTTTGGATGGCTTCAGATACGGAAAAGGTAATAACAGATTGAGCGTCTGATAATCCAGGTACCACCAATTTTTCATCAACCATGGCTTCAGCGATTTGAGGATTGCGACCGTTAGCCTCTGCTGTGCTACGCATCATCGAACGCATGTAGGATTGGTATTTGTCCGGAGCTGCAGCCCCATCCGAGCCATTGACTACGGTCGCGGCGCCAATGCTGGCTCCTGGGGCCATGTAGATACTGTCACAGGCAATCGAAATCAGTGCGCCTGCTGAAGCGGCATCCTTATTGATAAAAACATAGACAGGAATTTTGGATTCCAATAGTCGAGTTCGGATCTCATCTGCATCTGTGACCGCCCCTCCATAGGTGTCCATTTCAATCAAGATGAGGTCCGCATTGACAGCTTCTGCTTGGGCTAAAGCCAATTTTACGCGCCGATTCATTCTTGGATCAATGTCTTGGTCTATAGCGAAGGTGAATACCTTTTTCGATTTTTCCTGAGCAAGCATTGGACTCGTCGAAAGGGTAAAAAGGGTTAAAAAAAGAAAGGTGATGCGTTGCATAGCAATTTTGTTTCAGCTTACTGTCTAACTAGTATTGGCTTGAGAAGAGATGCTTGAGCTTCACCGAAAAGCCAAATTCTAATTTAAGGAATTTTCCTACTTTCAACTTGAATAATGAGGTACGAAGGTTATTTTTGTTCACTTGCTCGCCAAGTGGTTCCTTTTGCACTTCATTTCATTTCCCCTATGTACGGAAAACTCAAATTCTTTAGTTGCCTAGTTTTTCTTTTAATCATCACACAGGCTGAAACATTTGCATCCACCGGAGTACGCTTGGATTCCATTGGGGTACAAAAAATTGGAGATCGAACCTTTATCCTCCATCAGGTAGTCGGGCAGGAAACCTTGTTTTCGATTTCAAGGAGATACAAAGTACCAATGGTCTCGATCCAAGAAGCCAATGAAGTGCTTAAGCAGGGGATGAAAGATGGTCAAACCATTTTGATTCCTTTTGGTCAGTCTACCAATTCTGAGCCGGTAAATGTTTCGCCTACAGTATCTCCTGCAATTGCGCAAGTACCTGCGACTACACAAGCAGGATCACAGACAGTTGATGTAAATTCTAGCGCTACTACCATTAAAGTTGAAGAGCCGGTCAAGGTCACTCAATCCACTGCATCGTCTAAACCAACAGCTGCTGAAAATTCTACGACTACTTCTTCTAGCGCAACAGTTGAAACGACTCTAGCACTCAAGACTACACACAAAATAGCTCGTGGGGAGTCCTTGTTTGCCGTAGCAAAAAAATACAACGTGACTGTGGCAGAATTAAAGGAATGGAATTCCTTGACAAGTGATAAAGTATTGGTTGGCCAATCTTTAAAAATTCTAGCTTCAGTACCTGTAAATTCCAATCCAAGGATTGCAGAGCCCATAGCAGAAGCAACGGCTCCAAAAGTGGACAAGAAAGAAGAAATAAAAAAAGAGGAGCCAAAGGTGCAAGTGAAGAAAGAAGAGCAGCCTAAAACTGAAGGAAGGAAGACTGAAGAACCAAAGGAAGTGAAAGAATCGACCGCCCCTGCAGTGAAGGAAACCAATGCCTCATCTAATTCTTCAAGTGGTTCAGGAGAATGGACTTCCCATACCGTCAAATCTGGGGAGTCGCTATTTTCCTTATCCAAACAATACGGTACCTCGGTTGAAGACCTTATTCAATGGAATGCCTTGACTTCCAATAACCTAAAAGTAGGCCAGTCCATCAAAGTAGGAAGAGCTGCGGGCACTAATCCTGTTCCGGTAGTTGGCGAAGTGAAGACACAGCCTACTGTTACGACTCCTGCTCAACCCACTGAAAAAGTAACTCCAGCTAAAGAAGAAGTGGTCACTCCGAATACCTCTGGTGGATTTACGAATACCAAAGAAACAGGATTGGCAGAGATGATTCCAGGAACTGAGGCAAATAAAAAATACCTGGTGCTTCACCGAACTGCCCCTGTGGGAAGCGTGATTCGGGTAAAGAATGAGGAAAATAACCTCACCATTTTTGCCCGTGTGGTAGGGGTGTTGCCAGAAACAGGAGACAATTCCAAAATTTTGATCAAACTTTCACAAGCAGCTTTCGAGCAATTGAAAGGGGTTAATGCACGATTTCCTGTAGAAGTCCTGTACTAATTAGGTAAAAAAAGGTGTAATTTCTTCACCAATTTCAGTGAGAAGGTGCCTTTTCTCCTAGTTTAACAGCAGCTTTCTGCATTACCAAACGCCAGTATGTCCAAAATTCAGCTGTTCTTCCATCACGTTTTTCGATTCATCTGGAACAGCATTTTTGTACTGTCCTATCCCATATTGGCCAGTTTTGGCCTGCTTTTTATCGGACTCACTTTTTTGTTTTCCAAGCTTTCCCAGCTCTTGACTCGACTAAAACCAGAAGGAAAAAAAGGGGTGGTGTTGGAAACAGTATGGGAACTTCTTCCTAATTCGAATTCTTTGTTGGAGGCAAAGGTGGAAAAACAAATTCTATTTGGTCCAGTAGGCGTAAGACTTCGGAGAACAGATGGGGTCCCATCGGTTTTGGAAGAGTATGTGTTTGGAAAAAAGACGCGGGAATTGCCTGAGGGATTGATTCTAGAAAAATGGAATAGCCTAGATGCTGCTGCTCTTCCTGATTTTGACATCTGCTTGTACGATCCCGAATTAGATAAAATTCGTGTCCTCACTCAAATTAGAAGTTTTGATTGGCACTTGGCAGCAATCAACGACAAGGAATTGATCTTCAAATGGTTTGACGGTACCCAAGGAGGTGAGCAGGCAGTACAGCTATGAGCGAACGAATCAAAGACTTTTTGGATGAAAAAGTAGCACGCTACAACGGTCCAAGCTTTATCGAGCTAGATCCGATATCCATTCCCCATCGCTTCCAAAAAAAACAAGACATTGAGGTAGCAGGCTTCTTTGCTGCTATCCTAGCCTGGGGTCAACGGAAAACTATTCTGAGCAAGTGTAAGGAACTGCTGGCTCGTATGGATGATGCTCCGCACGATTTTCTAGTCAATCATACTGAAGGTGATCTAAAAGCTTTTTTAGGTTTCAAACACCGGACCTTTAACGAAGTCGATGCGCTGTATTTCATCCATTTTCTTTCTTGGTTTTATCGCCAACAAGACAGTTTAGAAGCAGCTTTTTTGATCGGCCAAACCGGCGCAGTCGATAGTATGGAATCCATGCTTACCCAATTTCAGCGCCATTTTTTCAGTTTGGAAGATGCTCCTTCTCGAACCAAAAAACATATTTCTTCACCAGCTACCCGTTCTGCTTGCAAGCGCATCAACATGTACCTGCGTTGGATGGTCCGTCAAGATGAGCAAGGGGTTGATTTTGGAATTTGGAAGGGTATCAGCCCAGCTCAATTGATTTGCCCCTGTGATCTTCATGTGGATCGGGTAGGACGGAAACTAGGATTGATTACCCGAAAACAAACCGACTGGGGAACGGCTGTAGAGCTTACCCAGGTTCTTCGCACCTTTGATCCGCTTGATCCAGTGAAGTACGATTTTGCGCTATTTGGACTAGGAGTAGAGGAAAAATTTTAGGAGGCAACTGATCCCCTTGGATTCTTTCGCTTAAAATGGCGCCTTGAAGTTGAAAAATAAGTTGCCTAGGCCCTGCTTGTTGATGGAATACTCCAATCGAAATACTGCATCATAGCCTGTGACTAGGTCAATGCCGGCTCCATAGCCGAAAAGGTACTGATTGGTTAGCGCTAGGTTTTCTGGAATTCGATTTCGGTCGCGTACGGCCCCTTGATCAAAGTTACCACTGAGGTATATACTGAGCGGAAGGGTGTTAAATTGATCGTTGTAAATGGCGCGAGAGAGGTCAAAACTGGTGTTGACCAATTGAAAGCGCAAACTATTTTTTTGAACCACCAGCTGCTGTCCTTCGATGACATTGAGTTCGTAGCCGCGGATAAAGTTTGGGGTATAGCCTATGCCTCTGACCAAGATATAGGGTTGATTGGGACTTGTAAACCAGCCCGCAGTCAATCCTGAAGCAAAATGAAAACCTTTGCCAAGCGGGATGTATTTGTTTGCAGTTACGTTGAGTTCCAATTCATAGATATTCTTCTTCGACAATAGCCCATATTTCGTTGCGGTTAACTGAAGTAATTCCCCCTTGGTGGCATATGCGATGTTATCTCGCTTGTCGTGGAGAAAGGAATATTGAAAGAAGGAAAAGGAAAGTCGGTTACCGGGTTGAAGAAAATAGTTGGGGTTTTGTTCCAAAACCTTTGGAGATACCCAGGTGGTACTATGTCCTAAGGTGAGTAGGTGAAAATTGTAAAAGGTACGGCGGTAGGTGTACCGCAATGCGGTCGAGAAATTCTTTCGCAAGACCTCCTCGAGTTCAGAGGTATAAAAGATCTGTCGATTAAATCTTGAGGCAATGGGAACTGTTTTTTGATCCCGGTAACTCAATTGAAATGAAAGTCCATGCTTTTGTTTCCGGTCAATGTAAGGTTTGGAATAGATTACTTCCAGCCCTTTTGTGAATCCCAGTTGACCAGAGAAACGGAATTTTTCATTTCTGCCCCCCACATTCGCATGGTTTATTTTGATCCCATAGTTTACCCTGGACCAGTCTCGACCCTGGTTGGTCCACCATTCTGCAAAATTTCGATCTGCCAACTGAAAAATAACGGAGGGTAAAATATACCAGCGTTCCTTGACGGCAATCAAAATTTCCACTTCTTCTGGTCCTACGCGTAACGGGGTAATCTCCACCTCATTAAACAACCGGAGGTTATAGATTTTCTGTTGATCCGCCTTGAGTATTCCCATGAAGGTTTCCCACTCATAGGGGTAATTGGTTACGAAATCAAGCTCTCGTAGAATAATTTCCTTCTCGGTTTTTTCATTCCCAATGATGTAGATGGAATTGACCCGTACTTGTTTCGGAATGTCTTGAATCAAAAGGCTGTCTTGACCAAAAGCCGAAAGTGAAAAAAACTGGATTGCACAGGTCAAAAAGATTGCTTTTACCGCAAATAAAAACTGGGGATATGAAAATTTATACCGGTAAATTTGCTCCAACTTCTGCATGTTTGGCCAAAAAGGAAATCACCATGTTCACGACCTACCTTCGCAAGATAGCCATATTTCCTGTACTGGTCTACCAATATGTCATTTCCCCGATTTTTCCTGCAAGTTGTCGATACAGTCCTACTTGCAGTCAATACATGAAGGAAGCCATCCTGAAGCATGGAGTGCTAAAAGGGGGGATTTTGGGGGTCAAACGAATCGGAAGATGCCATCCTTGGGGAGGACATGGACACGATCCAGTGCCTTAGTCGATTTTCGGACTTCCTTTTTTAAGGGCTCGGATGACGAGGAATACACCCAGTGTGACCAATGGAATACTCAGAAGTTGTCCCATATTCAACTGCATGGATTGTTCAAAATCCACCTGAACTTCTTTCAAGAATTCCCATCCAAAGCGAGATCCGAACACCAAAATGAAAAATAGACCAAAAAGCAGCCCGTCAGGGAGTTTGGATTTGTAGGTATTCCACAGGCTTAAGAGCACCAAGAAGATTAAGAAATAGGTTGCTGCTTCGAAGATCTGTGTAGGGTATTTTACTCGCCCAAGGGTTTTTACAGTAACGAGGTAATTGGATGCCTGTTCCTTGATCTCTAACTGAAGTGGGGTGTTCAATGGCTCCGCCAAAAACTCTTTGGAAGAATTAAACTGGGTGAGTGCATACTTGATGTCCTGCGAAAGAACAGACTCCAAACTCTCTTTGGTGTAATTGCCTTTTGAGATCACCAAGTCAATATTTACAGGTACTATTCCAGTCCCTTGAATTTCATCTTCACGATCCAAAGGCTTGTAAGCTTCAATGGATTCGATGGGTACACGTAGCGTACTCAAAATTTCTTCTGCATCGCGAGCATAGACGATTCCAGTGTCCGAGTTGGTGTCTTTCCCCCCAATTTCTGAATTCATCAAATTACCCATCCGAATCAGTGCGCCTGTAAGTGCTACTACAATCACAATTCGATCCACTACCCAAAGGTAGCGCATGCCTTGGTTTCGCCTGCTGAAGATCCAGAGGGCAATAGGAAGAGAAATCGCAGCACCATGAGAGGCCAGTCCTCCTTCCCAAATTTTTAGAATGTCAATGGGATTGCTGAGGTATTTGGCCGGTTCATAAAATAGTACGTGGCCCAAACGAGCACCGATGATGGTCGCTAACACCATGTAAATGGTGAGTTGATCTACCAATGCAGGATCTTTCCCTTCTTTTTTGAAAAAATATACCATGATTTGCTGAGAGATGATGAATCCCAAAGCAAAAAGCAAACTGTACCACCTGAGGCGATCAAATCCCTCAAAAACTGTAGGACTTAGATCCCAAACGATGAAACTTAAAAGAGCAGATACCATGCTTATTTCTTATCTAATTCGTTCAATTCTTCTTCAAAACCACCGGAAAGGATGGGGAATCGACACCAGGTTTTGGGGTCTACATTGAAATCATCCAAGTGAAAGGAGGGAGCCAAACGTTCTCGTTTCCATTGATTTCGAGACCAAAGTCGGAAGAATTTTTTAATATATTCCTTTAATTGGGTCGCTTCAAACTCATTTTTTTCCCGCAGCGCTACAAAGACCTCATGTGGGGAACGTCGGTCACGGATTGCCAAGCGTTCGATCTCAACCAAAAGGGAATAGGGCATCAAATCTTTTTCATCTGTTTGGCTACGCTCAATTGGACGCAATTCAGCAGTAGGGGTAAGGGAATTTACCGCTCGTAATCCTGGTCGGTCAAGGTTTTTTTCTGCCCATTGCAACCAATGAATTACAAAATCCTTGTCGACTCCAGCAATTGGGGAAATGCTGCCGCTGGTATCTCCATCCATGGTGGCATAACCTACATCCCCTTCAGATCGATTGGAAGTGGAAAGGAGCAAGGCGTTTTTTAGATTGGTTAGGAGCCAGATGATGGGTGAGCGCGTACGTGCTTGGATATTCTGTAAACTGATATCGTCTTGTTCCCAAGTAAGATCTCTACCCAAAGCGGCTTCGATTTTTTGGGTGTAGCCCTGTACTTCCTCGTCAATGGTCCAACTCATAAAGGTTGCTCCAAGACTTTCTGCCAAGCCTTTGGCGGAGTTAAAGGTGTCCGCTGATGAGTTTTTTGTTCCTTGATAAGCTGTGGTAAGCAATTGTTTAACCAATTCTTTTTCAGGGTCTTGCGAACCGTAAGTCAACGATAGTCCAAGTTTGTTTACCCATGCTTCTAGACCTAATTCCTGAATGCCTCTACGTACCATTTCGGCTACGAGTACTGCAATGGTAGAGGAGTCTGCACCACCAGATAGGGACAGAACAAATCCTTTTGACTTACTTTTTCGGAGGTAATCAAAAAGTGCTAGGCTAGCCGCCTGTACAAATTCCCATTCTTTGGGTTGAATTGGAGCGATTGCTTGCGGTTTATTTTCAAGAGAAAAGGCACAAACTTGAACCGATTTGAAGGAAAGCAACTGGTTTCTACCGATTAATTCTCCTGCATTGGCCAGTAGTATTTCCCCATCATAAATCATTTTTCCAGCCTCATTGCCAAGTAAGTTGACATACAGGTAGAAGCAGTTGAAGAGTGAAGAACTTTGGGTAACCAAATCCCTCCGCTCCACCGTCTTGTTCATTGCAAAATGTGAAGCGCTAGGATTGAAAATCAAATCTACCTTCCGATCACCAAGTCGGTATCCAGGCCGAGCGGCTCCTCTCCAAGCGTCTTCACAGATCTCAAATCCATAATGTACTCCGTTCAAGTGAAAGGTAAGATCTCCAAAAGGGACTTGAGTTCCGTTGATTTCAATAGTAGTTTGTTCGAATGCTAGCCATGGGGTAAACCATCTAAATTCATAGTGTACGCCATCGATTGCCATAAATTGCTTGGCAACAATCCCCTTTATTTCTCCATTCTCGACAATGGCCATGGTGTTGTACACCTTGTGGTCGATACGGATAGGAAGTCCTACGGCTAGCGTAATGTCTTGACAGTAGGGTAGGAGTTCGATCAGTTGCTGCTTGGCTTTGTCAGCAAACCAGGGGCTTAAAAAAAGATCCTCTGCACCGTATCCGGTAAGGGTAAGTTCGGGAAAGCAAAGTAATTCAACCTGTTGACTTTTTGCTTCTTGTATGGCTTGAACAATGCGGTCAAAATTTCCCTGCCAATCCAGTGGAGTTTGGTTGAGGGTAGCGCCAGCAATTTTCAGTGCATCCATGGTAGATCAGTTAAATCAGGGGGTCAACGCGTAATCTGTAGCTGCTCACAAGCATTCTTAGATGCTTCTTGTTCGGCTTTCTTCTTGGTTTCACCCTTGCCTTGGGCGATGGATTCTCCGTTGACGATTATGGCTACAACAAATTCCTTGTAGCGTTGGTTGCTATTCACGTGAACAACTTGAAATTCAACTTGATTTCCTTCTCGCTGCGACCATTCAATCAACTTACTTTTGTGGTTGGAAACCGTGGTTACCATTCCTTCCAAATCTAGGTGGATTAGAATGCGTTGTAAAATTAGTTTTTTGGAAAACGCATAGCCCCTGTCCAAGTAAACTGCGCCTAAGAAAGCTTCTAGAATGTCCCCGTACAAGGATTTGTTGCCTACAAACTGACGATTATCGACCACCTGTTGCAAGGTTTTCTTTAAACCAATTTTGATGCCGACCTCATTCAGTGTCTCCCGATTGACCAATTTGGAGCGGGTCTCGGTAAGAAAGCCTTCATCTCGGTAAGGGTATTTTTTGAATAAGTATTCGGCAATAACGGCGCCCAGGATGGCGTCTCCTAAAAATTCGAGGCGTTCATTGGATTTACGAAATCCTTTATCTGTTTCTTCTCCTAAGCCGGCAGGTGTAAGTGCAAGCCGATAAAGGGATAAATTTAAAGGCTTGCTCCCTAGAATCAATTGAATCGAGGTAGCAAGCCTTTTATCTTTCGCACTAAAAAAGAGGGAATGTATTCCTAATCGCTGAAAAAATTTCACGCGGATCAGTTGTATTTTTTGAAAATGACTGAGCAGTTGTGCCCGCCAAA
>CAYNIK010000016.1:0-12539 GCA_964397145.1 uncultured Limnohabitans sp. | reverse complement strand
CTTTCTTTCAATTCGCTTACGGTAATGTCTTCCATGTTATTTTTTTACTAAAATTCGAAATGAGGTAATTCCCAAGTCGTGTACCACCTTGATCAAGTATAGACCGGGTTGTTGATCTTTAAAATTAAGTACTTCTCCTGTATTCCTCGCCATGCGTGGAAGGGTAATCTCACGGCCAAAAGAGTCGAGCACTTGGAGATAGGTAAATTTTCCTTCAACCATTACTTCTTCTACTGCAGGATTGGGATAGACTTGGAAGATATTTTCTGGGGAAAGAGTTCCTCCAGCTTTGCCCGATAAGCTCACATGTGGGCGGATTAATAGTGCTCCATTCACGTCCTTATTTTGTACCCAACCCCCGCCTACATTGTAGTAGATTCGATCCCCAAAGTTTTGGGTTTTGTCAAGCCCTACTTGTAAGAAATCATTCGTAAACTGGGTGAATCCCACATAAAAGGTCCCTGATACAGGTACTGTTTCCTTTAAGGAGAAATACTGAATGTTTTGTCCTGATTTTTTAGCAGGAATCACCACTTCTTGGGTGTAAAGGGGCTTTTTGTCCAAGGCTGACCAGATGACCAAATCCAACACTTGATCCACTTGTCGAGCATTATTGAAATCGATGGAGATTCCAGTCAGAAACACCGGTTCTGGGGTTTTGTAAGCAACGGCTAACTGTCCGGAACGCTGGTTGATCCCTGCTGTATAGTCTGCATTTCCTTGGTCGTAAGCGAAGTAATCGCGTAAGGAAAAACGTGTGCTTACCCGATCATTATCTCGAAAATCTACTTGTGCGAAGCGTGTGGTGTCTGTGCCATTGATGGTGGTCAAGAGCCCATCTCCCGTTACAAGAGAGGTTTCAAAAAAAAGATCTCCTGGTTTACTTGGAATGGGGATTTCTGAAAAAGTCCGACTTACGATCGACCTTCTTTCCAAGGCATTGGGTACGGGGTTAAAGGGGGTAGTGCTGTTGATGGGGAGCAACTCTGTACCACTGCTATCTCGAAGGGTCACGGAAAATTCCATGGCTTTGAAGCGATTTTCAAGGTTTTGAAATTCATTTTTTACCGTGGACCAATTACTTTTTTGGTGCTTTTGCACTAGTTCCCAAGGGTATGCCCCAAAGTCACCTAGTCTCACAGAGGTGGGTAGGGTGAGGGCTCTATCAGGGTAGGATAGGTTTGTAGCTGTTCGTTGGGTATTCAAATAAACATAATCGAGCAACCAAGAATCAAAGGGGCCGCTTTGTCTACCGTTAGAAAAAAATCGAAATTGAAAATTGGCATGTTGCCATTCTGGAAGGATGGCGATGATTTCTTGGGCAAATCGAGTACGATCCAAGGTTTCACCACCTCTTTTCTCCCACACCGTCAGCCAAGTACCAGCCGGAGTCAAAACTTGAAGAGAAAGGCGGTCATTGCTATCGGGAACTTCTGCTTTTCCTCCAGCCTGCCAGTAAAAACTCAAGTAAAGGCTTGCTTTTTGGGAGGCTTCGATTCCACTTAGGTCTAGTGGAACGCTCGTGAGGTAATCGCTTTCTCCCTGGTCTTTTTCTTGCAAGGAATAAGCCCTTCCTAATTCATCCACTCCATTAAATAAAGCCATGCCTAAGGAAGGGGCTTTGTTTCCTATCGTTTCGGTATAGGAAGCACCTTTTGCTATCCACTTACTTGTTTGAATGCCTTTTGAAAAATCATCCCAAAAGGGGATCGTGGTAGTGGCTGTTTGACGGGCTTCTAGGCTTGTGCTTGAAAGTTGGGCGCCTGAATTTCGATGAACTGGTCCAAAGGTGACGAACTGGGCATAAATCGGACCACAAAGACTCCAAAAAGCTAGGAGCAGCAGGATCTGAAGTAGCCGAAGAGGATTCAAGAGAATTAGTTTTTGGAAATCCAAAGGTCGACCAAATCACCTGTTTTCAATTCTGAACCTACGGAGGGGCTTTGCAGGTATACTTTACCCGGTGCCACGGAGTCTGTTTTATGGTAGGTTTTTCTGCCCAAGCGAAGTCCGGAACCCAAGACCAAAAATTCGGCTTCATCTTCTTCCAAGCCTACGAAATTTGGTGTGCTGAGCAATTGGTTGCCCATACCATCACCTACCACAAGGTCAATTTTGGATCCTTTAGCAATGGATGCTCCTTCTCGGATGATAGCCCCCTTGTAGCGCTGCTCCAATACTACATTGATGCCAATATCTGGTACATAAACGATATCGCCTCGTTGCAATCCGATGTTAGCCAGTATTTCCTGCACATTTTTAAGCGGCATATTTATCAGGTTCGGCATTTTCAAAATCGGGGCATTTCGGGCATTGAGGGTCAGGTAAATCTTGCGGTCTTTTTTTACCAAAGAATTAGCCTCGGGAAGTTGCTTCAAAATGGCCAGTGGATCCATTTCCGTACTGAAACCTGAGTCTGGAGAAATCTCATATTGAAGGGAACTACTCTCCAAAAGATCTTCTGCCTCCTGGTAAGACATTCCTGAAAGATCGGGAACCGATACCGTATCACCGTGATTGGTGTAAAAGGGGAGGTATACCTTTAAAAAAATAAAACCAAGGGTAACTGAGATCCCTGCAATCAAAAGGATGTGAAGTCCTACTTTTTTCAGTTGTGGGAGGAGTGATTCCATCGTGTAAATATAGCGTCAAACGAAGCGTAGAATTCTGTAATTGAAATACAAAATTCAACAAAACAGGCGTAATTAAAGAAAGAACGAAGCCGAAATTTGAGTTTCGGCTTCATGCTCATTATTGGATTAGCACGCGCTTGATTTCCTGTAAGCTTGGGCTGTTGATTTTGAAAACATAGAGTCCTGCTGAGAACATGTCTCTACTAAACGTATAAGTTTGGTTTAGCGTATTTGGGAAAGACAATTCTCGTACCACTGCTCCAGTAGAAGAGATAATTTGAATGGTTACATTTTCCCTTTTGGGAAGGTTGAAGGCCACATTCACAAACTCAGAAGCAGGGTTTGGATAGATGATCGTATTCCGTTCTGCAGGGATGACAGGATTTGGGTTTGCACTGAGGAAGAGTTCCAAATTGTCCAAGTAAATGGGCGAATTTTGGGTACCGATTACATCCAAAGCGAAAGCCAATCGAATCTGTTTTGTTTTATCTCCTGCAAATTCGGTGAGATTCACGTATTTCCGTTCGTAGTCACTCGCATTATTTGGGTTTGCATTTCCACTGCTCACGGTGGAAAGTGCGGTTCCAGCTTCCGACCAGATGACTTTGTAGGTCTCTCCCTCGTTGGAGCTAGCCAACAAATACAGGGTAGTTCCCGGGTCTACTGAACCAGCAGCCAAATCAAAGAACACACTGGCTTGGCGACTTACCGACAAATCAAAAATTGGAGTTCCCAACCAGTAGGAGTTTCCATTAGTAGCCCCTTGAATTCGTGCCACATTATTTGGTCCCGTAGCACTGCTGGCGGAGGTGATTTGCCAGGCAGCTTGGTCGCTTTCTGGGTTAATGGTCATCCAAGGAGCAAGCTCAGAACTGGCATTGAAGTTTTGTCTCCATGGCACTTCCAATCTTCCTGTATTTTCAATGTTTGACCAGTTGATTTGAGGAGCGGCTGGAATGTTTTGATCAAAATTTGGTTCGGAGACGCCAAACTTCAAGTTATTCTTTCCATCGACTGTTGAATTTGCTAAAGTAACATTGATGGATTGTCCTGGAAGTATGGCCGTACCAGACCCTACGAAAATTCGATTCCCTGAATTGTTGGTGTTTCTAGAGAAAAGGAATTTTGAAATCGGTAGGTTGCCGGTGTTCTTCAATCGCACAATCTCTTGGGCATGGTTACCAGAACTGATTGGGCTAGGAACAAGGACATCTTCGATAACCATATCGTATTTGAATTCCTCGGTGGGTACTACCCGTATGTTTCGAAGGTAAATATTATTACCAAAAGCATTTTTAGTGACAATGGCCACTCGAATTTTACCCAAACCCTTGAATTTACTCAAGTTGACCAGTTCAGTTCTGAATTGGGAGTTGCTCGTAGGAATAAATTCTTCAACTGTAGCATCTGCGGTTTGAAGCCTGGTGCCACTTTTCTTGTAAGGAGGGGTAATGATGTCAAAATCCGCGCTACACTCCGGAGCAATTGCAACTAGTAACTCATCTTGGAATCCGGCTTGATTGTATGGTCCATGGGCAACTTCGAAGACCAATTGTGCATTAGGATATTGAGTTAAATCAATCTGAGGAGAAATAAAATAATCCAGTTGGCCCTGTGCCTCGTATTCGTAGTGGCGAATAAACAAGGTAGGCTGGGAGGTTCCATCTAGTGTGACGTTGGTTTTTTCCCAACTCAAGGACTGATCTGGGTTTCCAATGATCCAAGTGGATGGAAGTGTACTTAGCGAGACGGTATAAGGTAGGGTCAATTGACCTTGCTGTACTGGACGTGTGCTCAAGGTATTGTTTGAAGGAACCAAATCAGCTTGGTCATTCACCTGGACTATGGTAAATTGAAATTCATTTGCCTCACCTTGCGTATTCAAATTGCTGAAGGTAAGGAGTGAAGTTTCTGTGGTTCTAATTTCAGTAGTAAATCGCTTGCTTTCGATCAGTGTACCATTCCATCTGAATTCGATACGAACAGAAGAAACAAATTCATTTCCTCTATTTTGAATTTCGACCTGTGGAGCAATAGTAGTTTGGCACAAAGCATCAGCAGGATTTACTACTTTGAGTAAGGATACATCTCTAGTGGATAGCAGTGGATCCCGTGTTGCGCGGTTATTGACCAAGGATGCTCTTCTTGGGCTGTTTGCAAGTACCACATCAAAGCGATCTACCTGGCCTCTGGTGAACAAGTTCATGCAAAGATCCGGCGTGTAATCCATGTAATTTTGGATCATGTTGCTATTTCCGCAGGAAAATCGAACGGGGTTGGCATTACAGATTGTTTGGTTGGGATTGTCTTGATTGGGTGTGTCCAATACAAAATCGTCGACCTCACAGCCGCCATCTCCCCAAATGTGACGTAGACCAAGATAGTGTCCTACTTCGTGCGTTGTGGTTCTGCCACTGGTATTGGCAGCTGTACCTGGTCCAGTTCCAAAAAAGCGGTAATCTACCGTTACCCCATCGCGAATGGCTGCGGCTGGGGAAAAATTAAGCCCGGGTAAGTTGGAGATGGGAAAAGTAGCAAAACCCAAATAAGGAGACACCAAGGGGACGACCCACATGTTGAGGTATTCTTCTGGATTCCATTGGGAGGTTTGACCGAGTAAGGTAGCATCTTCCGGCGCATAAATGGTTTTAGGTCCCTGCTTTCGCACAATACCTGTGGTAGGAAGACCGCTAGGGTCTTGTTTGGCAAGCACAAATTCAATGTTCGCATCTGCTGCTACTGGCAAAAATTCTGCAGGAGTTCGGCTAGCATCTGGATTCAGTCGTCTGAAATCTTCATTTAGCACTCGAATTTGTTGCAAAATCTGCGCATCCGAAATATTGGCTTCTACACCTACAGCTGTCCCGTTATGGATGACGTGCACAACCACTGGAATCACCCGAGGAGCGGCTTGGACCTTTGCTACCTGTGGTTTGCTATTTTTTTCTACGATTTTGCGCGTAATCCAATCTTCAAAAAAAGCTTTGGAACCAAATACGCCCAGTTCTTTTTCCTGTTGAAGTTCGAGAATGACATGGCCACATTTTTCATTATGACCAGCACCTTGATGGCTTTGGACTCCAGATTGGTATTCCTGAAGTGTGATTCCTTGGCCAAAAGTGCTTTGAGAAAGGATAAAAAATAAACCTACAAGGATCTTTGAGAGCCCATTAAGTTGGTGTTGGTTTTTCATGGGGCGTAAGGTTAAGCCACGGTTAGGTTAACTGCTTCAACCCGTTTGATTTCAGGAATTGCTCTCAAGATCGCTTCTTCCACTCCAGCTTTAAGGGTCATGGAAGACATGGGGCAAGACCCACAGTTTCCTAGCATTTCGATTTTCAAAACAAAATCCTCAGTAAGCTCAACGATGCGTACATTTCCTCCATCTGCTTCTAAGTAGGGGCGAATGGTATCCAAAGCAAATTCAATTTTCTCTCTCAATACAGCTTCCATGAGCGTTGCTTAAAGTTTAATTTCTACTAATTCTGTTTTTTCCAAAGAAGAATTCCGTATCGCTATTTGACGGGCAACCTCCTCAGCAAGTTTTAGGTAGGCATCTTGGGTAGGTCCAGACTTCAAAACTGCCGGGTATCCGGAGTCTCCACTTTCACGGATACTTTGAACGATTGGGACCTCTCCAAGGAAGGGAACCTGGTATTTTTCAGCCAACTTCTTGCCTCCATCCTTTCCAAACAAATAATACTTGTTGTCAGGCAGTTCTTCAGGTGAAAAATAAGCCATATTTTCTACAACACCTAAGATGGGGACATTAATTTGAGCTTGTCTAAACATGCTCAATCCCTTGGTGGCATCTGCAAGTGCTACTTTTTGGGGAGTGGTCACGATAACTGCTCCCGTTACAGGTACTGTTTGTACCAGTGTCAAGTGGATGTCAGAGGTTCCTGGAGGTAGATCAATCAGCAAATAGTCCAACTCTCCCCATTCCACATCTGCAATGAATTGACGGAGAGCTGAGCTTGCCATAGGTCCTCTCCAGACCACCGCACTGTCGGTAGGAGTCAAAAATCCGATGGACATCATTTTTACTCCATATTGGGTAATGGGAACGATGATGTTTTTTTCTCCTTCTTTCTTTACTGCTGGCTGCTCACCTTCCACATTGAACATGGTAGGGATAGAAGGTCCCGAAATATCGGCATCAATCAAACCTACCTTTGCACCCAATTCTGCTAGTGCCACCGCCAAATTGACCGAGGTGGTAGATTTGCCTACGCCACCTTTTCCTGAGGCAATCGCAATGATGTTTTTTACCTGTGGTAAAATGGGTGCAGCATCTCGAACGGTAGTCACTTGGGCACTCATGAAAATATCCCAACTGTAGTCTTTGCCAAAATCTGCTTCGAGCACCTCCAGGCAGTTATTTTTGATCACTTCCTTCAATGGGCATGCAGGGGTAGTAAGAACTACTGTAAAACGCACTTTTTTGCCATCTATTTCTATCCCTTGAATCATTCCTAAGGACACTAAATCCCGCTTGATGTCAGGATCTTGGACTTTGGAAAGGGATTTTTTCAACAATTCGGGAGTCAATTGCATGGCTTTTGTAATTTTTCTTGCAAGTTAGGTCAAGAATGCGTCTTAGAAAAACCTGAACTTGTAATTTCAGGATCATTTCAATTCAATTTTCTTCTCCTGCTGCCGGCTATAATTTCTCGCTGGAGTGCTTACCTTTGTTTACTTTATCCAGCCCATGTCCATCAGTAAACTGACCACCGACAAAGTAAAAGAGCGCGTTGACATCGTCGAGGTGATCGGGGATTACGTGCCCTTGAAAAAGAAGGGGCAGAACATGTGGGCCTGTTGTCCTTTTCACGGTGAAAAAACTCCCTCTTTTTCACTTTCACCTGCAAAGCAGATTTACAAGTGCTTTGGCTGCGGAAAAGCAGGGGATCCCATCCAATTTGTCATGGACATCGAAGGAATTGGATTTCAAGAAGCCATTCGACAGCTCGCTGGGAAGTATGGGATAGAAGTAGAGGAGGAAGCAAACCTAAGTCCTGAACAAAACTTGGAGCAGAGTGAGCGAGAAAGTTTATTTATCGCAGTCAACTTTGCTAAAGATTTTTTTGTCAAGAACCTCGAAACCGAAGAAGGAAAAGCCATAGGGGTAAGTTATTTCAAAGAGCGAGGCTTTACTCCTCAAATCATACAAAAGTTTGATCTTGGCTATGCCTTGGATGGTTGGGATCATTTTTTGAAAGCTGCTAAAGCTGCGGGCTATCAAGAAGAAATTCTCTTAAAGGCTGGGTTGATCTTACAGAAAGAAGGGGAGGCTGAACGTCTTTATGACCGCTTTCGAAATCGGGTAACCTTCACCATTCACAATGTGAGTGGCAAGGCAATCGGTTTTGGTGCCCGTATGTTGACCAAGGATAAAAATCAACCCAAATACATCAACTCGCCGGAAACCCCTATTTACCACAAAAGCGATGTGTTGTATGGGATGTTTCAAGCCAAAAAAGCCATTCGAGAACAAGACAATTGTTACTTAGTGGAAGGGTACACCGATGTGGTTTCGCTTCACCTGTCAGGCATTGAAAACGTAGTAGCTTCGTCAGGGACTTCCTTAACGGACGGGCAGATCAAGCTGATTCGCCGATTTACCAATCAAGTGACAGTGCTCTACGATGGAGACTCTGCTGGGATCAAGGCTTCTTTGCGTGGGATAGATTTGTTGCTTGAAGGCGGGTTGAACGTCAAAGCGGTGGTTTTTCCCGATGGGGAAGATCCAGATAGCTATTCAAGAAAAGTTGGTTCTCAGGCATTTCAGGAGTATTTGAATGCAAATAGTCGTGATTTTATTGGCTTCAAGATTGGCTTGTACCAAGATGAAATCGAAAAGGATCCGATCCGTAAAGCAGGAATCATCCGAGAAGTGGTACAAAGTATCGGGAAAATTCCAGACCCCATCATTCGCTCCGTGTATGCCAAAGAAGCCTCTGTGCTTTTGGGTATTGAGGAGGAAATCTTGCATGCCGAACTCAATAAAATCCTGATCAAAACGCAGAAGGATCAATTTGAGCGAGCCAAAGAGGAAAAAGCCGTTGAAGAAAGTATTGAAGACCTGCTGGCGCTTCCCGTGGAGGCTGGGGCGGAGGACCATCTTTTGGCGCAAGAACGAGAGACCATGCGACTTTTATTGAACTACGGTGGTCAGAAATTGGATGAACAGGAACTTCATTTTAGTCAGTACATCCTTACAGAAATAGCTGAGGTTAGTTTCCAAACCCCCGTTTACCAGAAAATGCTACAGCTGTATCGAGAAAGTGTAGGTTTAGGAACTATCCCTTCCGACCAACTATTTCTCAACCATGGAGATGCGGAAATTCGGCAAGAAGCCATTGCCTTAATTACCCAACGTCACGAGGTATCGACGCATTGGAAAGATAAATTTCAGATTTTCATTCAACTAGAATCAGATGATTTAGCCAGCACTGCATTCAAGTCTATTTTGAGATTAAAGCGACGCTTGCTCCAGAAACTGATGGAAGAGGCAATGGCCAATATAAAGGAAGCAGAACAACAGCAATTGGAGGAGGAAAAGATGCGTGAATTGCTGGAATTGTATCTAGAACTAAAGAATTTTAAACTAAAAATTGACAAGGAACTGGGCATTGTCATTGGTTAATTCCAAACTTTCTAGGGCTGTCTCCGGTTTTGTTTTTAAAGAGGCTACATTTGTAACCTAAACCATTTGCTTAACACCCCAACTCGTGGAAAATTATACGCTTGACCCCATTGAAGACGCCATTGAAGCCATTAAAAATGGCGAAGTGATCATTGTCGTGGATGATGAGGACCGTGAAAATGAAGGTGATTTTGTATGCGCTGCCGAAAAGGTCACGCCTGAGATCATCAACTTTATGGCCACTCACGGACGTGGACTGATCTGCGCTCCCTTGATTGAAGATCGTTGCGAGAAGCTTGGCTTAGATTTGATGGTGGGTAGCAATACAGCAGTGTTTGAAACCCCCTTTACGGTATCTGTAGATTTGATTGGTCATGGCTGCACTACCGGAATTTCTGCTTCTGATCGTGCCAAGACGATCCAGGCTTTAGTTGATGATAGCATTCATCCCAATGAATTGGGAAAGCCAGGCCATATTTTTCCTTTGAAAGCAAAGCGGGGAGGAGTTCTTCGAAGGGCCGGGCATACCGAAGCGGCGATTGATTTTTCACGATTAGCAGGCCTACAGCCCGCGGGTGTACTGGTCGAAATCATGAACGAAGATGGTACCATGGCTCGATTGGATGACTTGGTAAAAGTGCGTGAGAAATTTCAGCTTAAGCTTGTTTCCATCAAGGATTTAATCGCCTACCGCCTCAAAAATGAATCGTTAATCACTCGAGAAATCGGTGTCGATATGCCTACTGCTTGGGGAGATTTTGATTTGCTCGCTTACCGACAAACCAACACCCAGGAGATCCATTTGGCTTTGATCAAAGGAACTTGGGAAAAAGACGAACCTGTATTGGTGCGCGTGCATTCCTCTTGCGCTACGGGAGATATATTTGGATCCTGCAGATGTGATTGCGGGCCACAACTGCATGCAGCAATGGAATTGGTGGAACGGGAAGGGAAAGGAGTGGTCTTATACATGAATCAGGAAGGAAGAGGCATTGGCTTGATCAATAAATTGAAAGCCTATAAACTTCAAGAAGAGGGAATGGATACCGTGCAAGCCAATTTGGCGCTAGGCCTTCCCATGGATGGGCGAGATTATGGGGTAGGTGCACAGATTCTTCGGGATTTGGGTATTTCCAAAATTCGCTTGATTTCAAATAATCCACAAAAGCGAGTAGGATTGCTTGGCTATGGACTTGAAATTGTAGATCAAGTTCCGATTGAGATCCAGCCTAATCCGCACAATGAAAAGTACCTGCTAACCAAGCGGGACAAAATGGGACATACCATTCTAAAATAATTGGGGTAACCGCTGCAGTAAAGTTTTTAGAAACTTGAATTGCCCAACTCCGTTTGTATACCTGATGCGAAACTTGAAATTTAACTTACTCTTGATTTTTGTCTGTTTGGGAAACCTTACTTTGGCCCAAACTCGAAATCAATTCCCTTCCCAGATTTGGCACAAGGGTACTTTGAATTTGGTGGATGGAAGTGCAGCTACTGGTCTAGTAAAGTACGATTTGGAAACCAATTTGGTGCAGCTACAGGCGGAAACGGTGATTACGTACACTGCTTCGAATGTGACCAGTTTTGATATTTACGACGAAAAATACAATGGCTTCCGTAAATTTTACAGCCTTCCTTATGCCTTGAACGGGAATTACGAAACACCCATATTTTTTGAAGTATTGACGCAAGGCGAACACATTGCCCTACTTTGTCGAGAATACATAACAACGGATAACCGAGGGGTAAATAACTGGGCAGGGATGGGGATGAATCCTTTTTGGGGACCACAGATTGCCACAGGTTTTCGTTTGGCCTTTACGTATTACTTTTTGAAAAACGGACGTTTGGAACGCTACAGTGGCAAGAAAAAAGAATTGTTTGATCTCCTTCCAGGCTACGACGAAGAAATGCAGTTGTACATGCGTAAAAATCGCCTCGAACACGATCAGCGGGGCGATTTGCTCCGAATCACTGCCTATTACAACGAATTAAAAAATAACTAAGCATGTCAAGACCCTTGATTCTCGTCTCCAATGACGACGGCATTACCTCGAAAGGAATTCGTGTATTGGTGTCCGTCATGAAAAAATTAGGTGACGTAGTGGTAGTGGCTCCAGATAGCCCCCAATCGGGAATGGGACATGCGATTACCATTGGTCAAACCCTTCGATTGCAGGAAGAGGACCTATTCGAAGATGTCTTGGCCTACAAATCCAGTGGTACACCGGCGGATTGTGTCAAACTAGCCAAACACCATGTACTCAAAGACCGCAAACCGGACCTCGTGGTCAGTGGAATTAACCATGGTTCAAACACCTCTATTTCTGTTTTGTATTCAGGAACCATGTCTGCTGCCATTGAAGGTGCTTTGGAAGGATATCCTTCGATTGGTTTTAGCCTTTGTGATTTTTCCTCCAAGGCGGACTTTTCTCATGTAGAGGAATGGGTGGAGAAAATTGCCCGTCAAGTATTGGAACATGGAATACCAAAAGGGATTGCCTTGAATGTGAATTTTCCGCCTAAGCGCAATGAGGAAATCCGAGGGATAAAAATCTGTAGACAAGCTGATGCCAAGTGGCAGGAGGAGTTTGTCGAGCGCTTTGATCCGACGGGTAGAAAATACTTTTGGATGGCAGGTAATTTTGTGAATTTCGACAAAGGGGAAGACAATGACGAGTGGGCGATTGCTAATAATTACGTATCCATCGTACCTTGCCAATACGACCTTACTGCACATCATGCCATTTCTCATATCAACAAGGAATGGGATTGGACGAAGCTAGGAGACTAAGTTTGATGTCCAATTTCACCCTTTGGGCAAATAAATTTTAAAGTCAGTAGATAAAAAAAACCGGTAAGCGAATTCGCCTACCGGTTTTTTTATCTCTTGTGAGAACGTTAATCGTGAGTGGCTCTTTTGTCTGTAATCAACAAATTCGCGAGCCCAGCGATAATCAATAGGGTGCCTGCGAGGACCATGGTGTAAATGACTTCCTCTCCAAAGATCAGTTTGTATAAGAAATTCACCCCGCCCAATGCGGCTACAATCTGGGGAATAACAATGAACATGTTGAATATTCCCATGTAAGTACCCATTTTTTGAGGCTCCACCGAACCAGAAAGCATGGCATAGGGCATGGAAAGGATGCTTGCCCAGGCAATACCCACCAAAGCAAAGCAGATATGCAGCATCCACGGTTCACTTACGTAGTAGATCAAAATAAATCCAAAACCACCAGCGAGCAAACTGA
>CAYNIK010000015.1:0-13036 GCA_964397145.1 uncultured Limnohabitans sp. | reverse complement strand
AACTTTTTGAACAAATCGGAGCTTACGAAGGCATCATCATTCGCTCAAAAACCCCTCTGGATCGGGAATTGCTGGACCGGGCTTCTCGACTCCAATTTATCGGGAGAGCAGGTGCAGGCTTGGACCAGTTGGACCTGGACTACTTAGCTGAGCGCGGGGTCAAACTTTTTCATGCAGCCAAAGGCAATCGAGATGCAGTCGCGGAGCATGCTCTGGGAGGGCTATTGACACTCTTTAATCACTTTGTGCAAGCGGATCAACAAGTGCGAAAAGGGATCTGGGATCGTGAAGGAAACCGTGGTGTGGAGTTGATGGGCAAAACGGTGGGTATTTTTGGATATGGAAATATGGGGAAGGCATTTGCCAAGCGGCTGAAAGGCTTCGGGGTGAACGTGTTTGCCTACGATAAATACAAGCAAGATTTTGGTAACACGCATGTATCGGAAGTAAGTTGGGAGGTACTCAAGCAGGAGTCGGATGTCTTGAGTATTCACGTTCCTTTGACTCCTGAAACGCGAGATTTTTTCAGTTTGGAAGAGTTGAACGGGTTCTCCAAACCTTTTTGGCTAATCAATACGGCAAGGGGAGAAGTGATCCGTATGGAAACGCTCAATCAAGCACTTGACCAAGGGATCTTGAAGGGGGTGGTTTTGGATGTTTTGGAGAATGAAAAATTTGAGCGATTTACTGCTGAGCAAAAGCATCAATTTGAATTGCTTGCCGCTAGAAAAAATGTCCTCTTTACCCCGCATGTGGCTGGTTGGACCGTAGAATCCTACCAAAAAATAAACGAAGTACTTGTCAAACAAATTCTTCGAGAATTCGGAAATCAACTGAAGTAATCGGGGAAAAAGGAAGAAGTAAAGGCACTTGCTTTGTGAAAATGCTTTTCTATCTTTGTAAGGTATTTAAAGGCAAAAGGTAGTAACGGTCCCCGAAAAGCGACCGTTACTTTGTTTTTTGAGCCTTTTGAAAATTAATCAGCTATGTCAAAAGTACAGTATTACACCGAAGAAGGATTAAAGAAATTGAAGGACGAGCTTCATGAATTGAAGACGAAGGGAAGAATAGATATTGCGCATCAGATCGCGGAAGCGCGGGATAAAGGGGATTTGAGTGAAAATGCCGAATACGATGCGGCAAAGGATGCTCAAGGATTATTAGAACTGAAAATTGCGAAATTGGAAGAGGTAGTGGGCAATGCGCGTGTATTGGACAATAGCAAAATGGACACTTCCAAAGTAGGTATTTTGAGCACTGTGAAAATCAAGAATGTCAAGAATGGCATGACCGTGACCTATACCTTGGTATCTGAGGAAGAGGCAGATTTGAAAGCGGGAAAAATCTCTCTTGCTTCACCTTTTGGAAAAGGATTGGTTGGCAAAGCTATTGGTGATATTGCAGAGGTGAACGCACCAGCTGGAAAACTTCAATTTGAAATTTTAGACATTACCTATTAATTCTTGGGTCATCCGGGAAAAACCTGAATAATTCGCAACCATGGCTAGTTTATTCTCCAGAATTATCGCGCGTGAACTTCCTGCTCAGATTATTGCTGAAGACGAGCAGTACATTGCTTTTTTGGATATCATGCCTTTGGTTAAAGGGCATGTATTGGTAGTTCCTAAACGGGAGGTAGCTTATATTTTTGATTTGGAGCCAGGTGAGCTTACCGGGCTACATCTTTTTGCGCAGCGAGTGGCGAAAGCTATGGACAAGACCCTAACCTGCACCCGCATTGGTATGGCGGTAATTGGATTGGAAGTGCCACATGTACACATTCATTTGGTACCCTTGCGAACTGTGGATGACATCAACTTTACCCGACCCAAGTTAAAATTGACCGAGCAAGAATTGGCGGATACTGCTGAAGTAATTCGGAAAGGATTTTAAATCCAGATCAATTCGACCTAGTTCAAAGGCTTAATCCAGATATTTCGGTAGAGCACATCGTGACCCTCTGCCTGTAATTTGAGTCCTCCAGGAGTATCTGTAATTCCTTTTCCTCCTTCATTTCCACCATCGATACCTGAGTTCGGGCCTCCCCATACCTGCTGTATAGCAACTTGGTCGTGGATTTTAACCCCATTAAAGTAGATCGTTACCTTCGCTTTTTCGACTAATTTACCTTGGCTGAATTTTGCCGCTTGGAACTTAATGTCGTAGGCATTCCATTTGCCTAGGCCATTGTAAACTTGAGCGGTAGGGAGCGTTTCATTAATCACTGCAGCCATGCCATGCAATCCATAATCCCCATCCAAAACCTGAATTTCATAGCGATTTTGGAGGTACACTCCACTGTTTCCGCCTTCTTTGAGGATTAAAAATTCCACATGGGCTTCGAAATCCCTGAATTCGTCTTTGGTCACAATGTCCGCAGCGCCGTATTTACCACCTGCCCCTGCGGGATCGTTGCTTGATATTGCTTTTTTACCATCTACAGGATCAATGACCTCTGGCCATTTGATTGGCGGGGTAGCGGCAAGTCGGGGGCCTTCCCAATAGGTCCAATGTTGTTGCAGGGATGCATTGCTTCCATCCAAGTAGAGCTTTGCACCTTTTGGTGGAGGAGTTCCTAAATAGGATTGCGTTTGTCCAAAGCTACTTGCTGAGGCTAGGAGCGCAAGAATAAAAAGAAGACTTGGTTTTAGATGGGATTTCATCTTCGATTTGGGTTAGTGTTAATCGATATAAGTTCGGCAATTTTTAATCAATTCAAAGCAATTCTTCGGGCCAACTGGTTTTAAAACCAACCTACAGCAGCTCCAAAACTTTTAATTCCGAGAACAAGCGTGATGGCCCAAATAAAGATTCCAAATAGGATCCCTTTGAACCCAAGGGCTTGTGCTCCCAAAAGATCTTTTTTGGTACTCAACCAAAGTAACCATCCACTAATTAGGGGAAGAAGGATTCCATTGGCCAGTTGGGCAAGCGTGATGAGGGTAACAGGCTTGATTCCAAAGGAGGAAAATAGAATCCCTAAGAAAAGGATGATGCCCATGCTTACGCGCATGGAGTGGGATTGGATGTTTTGGTTCCAACCCAAAATTCCACAAATGACGAGCCCCGCAGCTAAGGGAGCGGTGAGGGATGAGGTCAATCCCGCTGCTAGTAATCCAAAGCCCATCAAATAGGTACCAAAAGCACCAAAAACTCCTGTTAATCCTTTGGCAATATCCTGAGCAGTTTCTAATTCCTCAACGGGGTTGGCGACACCAGCTACTAGAATAGCCATAGAGACAATACCACCCAGGACTATGGAAATCCATAGGTCACGTCTCATGGAGGGTAACTCCTCTTCGCTTGTCCATTGTTTTTGAACCAGACTGGCGTACAGAAAAAGGTTGTAAGGGACCACTGTGGTGCCAATCAAGGCTACAATTGTTGGTAGTTTTTCGGAGGAAAAAGAGGGTACAAAACCTTGGAGCAAAGCAGAAAGATCGGGCTTGGTCAACGCCGCTGCAATGCTAAAAGCAATAGACATGAGGATGACAAGGCCTACCAGAATGCGCTCCAGCCTTTTGTAATTGCCAGTCCACAAAAGGGTAGCAGCGAAAATTCCGATGACCACATTACCAGATTGAATAGTGAAGGGGCCAAGGTCCCAAGTAGGCAGGTCTATGAAAATTCCAAGACCTAGGTAGGTACCGGTAATATTTCCACTTTGGTAAGCGGCATTTCCAATACCAATTGCAAGAAGAATAAGTGCCATGATGGAGTAGCGGCTCCATTTAGTTGTGGTTTTATTCCGGACGAGTTGGCTCAGGTCCATCCGAGTGACGATTCCCAATCTTCCGGATAGTTCCTGTAAAAAAACGGTAGCAATCACGCTAAGTGCCAAGGCCCAGAGGAGTGTGAAATCAAATCTAATTCCCGCCAAGGTGCAGACAGTAACTGTTCCTGGCCCAATAAATGCTGCCGTAATAAGAGGTCCCGGTCCAATGGAGGCCTTCAATTTTTTTAGATTCACGCTGAGAAATTTTCTGAAAGTAGGTAATTGGGTAGAATTTTTGTAGGTTTTCAATTGCACTTTTAAAAAATTCTCATGATTTGGATAAAAAGGATCGGGTTGGTTTTGGTAGGGATTGTTATTCTTCTTGGACTCGTATTGGTTTCTGCCTATCGCAGCGACCTTTCACCTGAAGCGGTAAATGAAAAATACATGACTGCAGAATCTCGATTTATAGAAGTAAAGGGGATGCAGGTCCATGTGCGCATCGTTGGGGTAGGGGAACCCGTCTTCTTACTTCACGGGAGCTTTGCTTCCTTGCATACTTGGGATGCTTGGCAGCAAGCGATGAGTCCGTATTACCAAACCATCTCTTTGGATTTTCCGGGTCATGGTCTCACTGGTCCAGATTCTTTAAAACGTTATGGAATAAAAGATTACAGTGAACTAGTTCAAGCGTTGGCTCAGGAACTTGCGATCAACCAATACCATGTAGCAGGCAATTCAATGGGGGGAGCCGTAGCCATGCAACTTGCCTCTGATTATCCTGGAAATGTGCTCTCTCTTAATCTCATTGATGCAGCAGGCGCACCAGCAGCAGAGCCTGTTTTGCGGGATTCGACTACTCAGAAGAAAACAAATTCTGGCGGGGCTTGGATCTTTCAGGTTGCCCGTCACCCCGTATTCTCTAAACTACTTTTGTCGTGTACCCCAAAATTTCTTTTTGCACTCAATATGAAACAGGTCTATGGAGATGATGCTAAAGTTACGGATGAGGTGACCACACGGTATTACGAATTGATGCTTCGTGAAGGCAATCGACAGGCTACCCTAGATCGATTGAGTCAACCCAGAAAAAGCAACCTCCAATTCGAACGCCTTACCATGCCTACTTTGATTCTTTGGGGAGCAGAAGATCAGTGGATTCCCTTATCTCAAGGTAAACGCTTGCAACAAGTTATACCTGGTGCAAATCTGGTCATCTTAGATGGGGTGGGACATGTCCCAATGGAAGAAAGCCCGACGGAAACTGTCTCAGAATACCTCAGTTTCCTCGGTGTGGAGGTTCGAAAGACCTACCTTCAGCCTTTCAACCAAGTAGCTTATGCAGATTGAACTTTTCGTATATCTCCTTTCTGGGCTTTCTTTATCTTTATTGGTAATTCTATTTTTTGGCAAAGGAAAACGAAATGCAGACAAAGAATTGCGGGAGGAACTGCAAGCCTTAACTAAATCACTTCATGAGAATTTGGCTGAGGCGCGAAAAGAAGCTTCAGAAAATCTCCTTCGACAGTTTCAACTCGTATTTGACAATCAGCGCTCTGCTGCGAAAGATCAGAATGAAGCCTTGCAGCAGTTTGGGGAGCGTGTACGCCAATCTTTACTGGATTTGAGTAATGTGCAGCGGGAGAAGTTGTCGGAACTGAGCCGTCGTCAAGACGAACTCTTGAAAAACACAGAGCAGCGTCTGGAAAAAATCCGGGAGACAGTGGATGAAAAATTACAGAAGACCTTAGAAACCCGCTTAGGACAGTCTTTTGACCTTGTGAGTACCCAATTGCAGGCTGTTCAAAAAGGACTAGGAGAGATGCAGTCTCTTGCAAGTGGAGTGGGTGACCTCAAGCGCGTACTGACCAATGTAAAAAGCCGTGGCCTTTTAGGGGAATACCAGTTGCAAGCTATTTTGGAAAATATCCTGAGTCCAGACCAATACGTAGCCAATGCAGCCGTGACGGGTACAAGGGAACGCGTGGAATTTGCTATCAAGATGCCTGGCCAGGAGGAAGAGATTTTTCTACCAATCGACTCAAAATTTCCACAGGAAGCCTATCTGCGGTTAGTAGATGCATTGGAAATTGCGGATAAGGTCTTGGCAGACCAATACCGATTGGAGTTGATTAAGGCCGTGAAAAAGTCTGCTGCTGATATCTTTCAAAAGTACATTCATCCTCCAAAAACCACAGATTTTGCCATCCTTTTTCTTCCTATGGAAAGTCTATATGCGGAAGTGCTTCGCGAACCGGGTCTAGCGCAGCACCTGCAGCAGGAGTACAAAGTCATCGTGACGGGCCCTACCACCCTCTCTGCAATCCTCAATTCTTTGCAAATGGGTTTTCGAACCCTTGCCATTCAGAAACGAAGTTCGGAAGTATGGCAGGTGTTAGGAGCTGTCAAAACTGAATTTGGAAAGTTTAGTGTGTTGTTAGAACGGACACAGAAAAAGTTGAACGAGGCAAATTCAGAATTGGATAAGTTGGTAGGGGTACGTACCCGGACCATTCAACGTAAACTCAAGGAGGTGCAGGAGTTGCCCGAAGGAGAGAGTACCCGCTATTTGGAGGAGTAAGGAAGAGTCCAATCCCTTATTATTTAGGTGTCCAGGTCCATCTGGGCTAGTATTTTCGCAATCTTATCCTCTACGGACTCGGAAGAAAGACTCGTTCGACTCAGACGATCTACCAAGATCGGAAAGGAGAAGGGGGTAAGCTGACTCGGATAGCGTACTTGTATGGATTGCCTATTGATTTTTCGGACGGCTTCGATCACTAGTTCCTGCTCCATTTGTTGATTTAAGACTTCGGCACGTGCTTGTTTCAGCAAAAGGTTATCTGGTTCATAGTCCTCGAACACTTGAAACAACAAGCCTGAATTGGCTTGAATATGTTTAAAACTGGTAGGTTTGCCAGGATAGCCTTGAAAAACCAGTCCTGCAATACTCGCAATTTCCCGAAACTTACGCTTGGCGAGTTCACTTTCATTGACACAATGCAAGATGTCTTCTTCCAAATGATCTAGGCTAAATAGGTCCTCTTCTAGAATTTCCTCAATCTCTAGCCGTACATCTGAAAACAATTCAAAACCATAGTCATTCATCGCCATGCTGAAGGATACAGGTAGCCGCTGTGCGATTCGGTAGGCCAGTAAGGCGCTGAGGAGTTCGTGCACCATTCGGCCTTCGAAGGGATAGAAAAAGAGGTGAAATCCTTCACGGGTTTGCAAGGATTCTATCAAAAACGTTTGGGCATCGGGAACCAAGGAAAGCTGCTGTTGCAGGTCCAAAATGGGCAGTACCTGCCGCACTTCCTCAGAACGCACAATTCCCTGGTTGTAGGCTTTGAAGATTTCTTGTATTTGTTGGGAAAGTTTGGAAGATAGGGACATGCGGGCACCCATCCAGCTGACCACTTGGTTGGCTTTCTTTGTGGTCACCTGCACCACGGCATCCAAGCCTTTGACATAAAGCAGTTCCAGATTTCTACCTGCAAAATAGAATCGATCTCCCACCTTTAACTTGGCAATGAAGTATTCTTCCACTGTACCCAAGTAAGCCCCATTTTTAAATTTGACCTTCATGGACACATCACTGACGATGGTGCCCATGCTCAGGCGGTGCTTCATTGCAATTTTCTTGTTCTTGACCCGATACATCCCATCTTCCTCGATAACTACTTTCAAAAAGTCATCGTAGCTCCCCAAAGAACCTCCTCCTTTGGTAATGAAATCTAGGATCCACTGGTATTCTTCGGGACTAAGTGCTGCATAGGACTCGGTCTTTTTGATGATGGCATAGAGCTCCTTGGGTTCAAACCCTTCACCCACTGCGAGGGTCACGAGGAACTGAATCAATACATCGTAGGGGAGTGAGGGAGGGAATTGGGATTCCAAGTCATCTTGTTCGATGGCATGACGTAAGGCAGCCGCTTCAATTAATTCCAGGGCATTGGTTGGCACAAAGAATACGAGGGAAGGCAGCCCAGGCTGATGGCCTGCTCTGCCTGCACGCTGCACAAATCGAGACACCCCCTTGGGGCTTCCAATTTGAATCACCCGATCTACAGGGCGGAAGTCCACCCCAAGGTCTAAACTGGAGGTGCAAACCACTACCTTGAGGATGCCTTCGTGTAAGGCATTTTCAACCCAAGCACGGATTTGGCTGTCCAAGGATCCATGATGCATGGCCATCCATCCTGCCCAATCGGGTCTGACTTCCAGAATTTTCTGGTACCACATCTCCGTTTGGGAGCGGGTATTCGTAAACACCAATACGGATTTCCCTTCCTCAATGGTTTGGATGACTTGGTCCACCATGCGAATTCCCAGGTGTCCTGACCAGGGGTATTTTTCTATTTCATCTGGGAAAAGCGAGGTGATCCGGATCTCTTTTTGAACTTTGGCCTTGATGATGTGGAGCGGTAACTCGTTGCCCAATAGGGTCTTTGCCGCTTGTTCCAAGTTGCCCAAGGTAGCAGAAATCGCCCAACGCATAAAGGAATGGCTACATTTCGCTTGTAAGTAGGCTAGAGCAAGTTGCACTTGTACCCCGCGCTTGTTGCCTACTAATTCATGCCACTCGTCAACTACCACACAGCGAAGATTTTCGAAAAGGGGTTCAGTTTCCTTTTGGGAAAGGAGGATATGCAGGGTTTCTGGAGTGGTAATTAAGCATTCAGGAGGATTTCTTTTAAAACTCGCTCGGGTCTTCGCATCCGTATCCCCATTCCTCACTGCCACGGTCCAAGGCAGTCCAAGCCCATTGCAGGCTTCCTGCATCGCTTTCTGTAGATCCTGGGCAAGGGCTCTGAGTGGGGTCACCCAAATGATTTGTATCCCGTTTTTTTGCGGTTTTTTCCAGTCGTTAGGATTATTTTGAACATGGTTCAAGAGTATGCCGAACCAGAGGGCAAATGTTTTTCCAGAGCCCGTAGGGGCATTAAGTAGTCCTGATTTACCATCCAAGTAATCGTTCCAAGCTTGGATCTGAAAGGGGAAGGGGCTCCAGCCTTTTTGGTGGAAGTAGTCCAGAGCGGGTTTTAGGCGTGTATCCTCCATATCAAGATAATAGCGCCTTTAGATCAGCCAGGTTGTTGGCCTGCTCTATGGTTTTGTCCTTACGCCAGCGAGCGATTCGTGGGAATCGGAGAGCCACTCCACTTTTATGCCTCGGGCTTGCTTGGATGCCTTCAAAGGCGATTTCAAATACCAATCCAGGGGTAACCGTACGTACTGGACCAAATTTTTCCTTGGTGTTTTTTTTGACGTAGGCATCTACCTCTCGAATCTCCTTGTCTGTCAGACCAGAATACGCCTTGGCAAAGGAAACCAATACCTCTCCATCCCAAAGTCCAAACGTATAGTCAGTAAAGAGGTCTGCACGGCGTCCATGACCTTTTTGAGCATAAATAAGCACCCCATCGATGTGCATGGGATCCATTTTCCACTTCCACCAAGCGCCTCGCTTCCTTCCTGTTTCGTAAAGGGAGTCCTTCTTTTTGAGCATCAGGCCTTCTGTTTGTAGTTCTCTGGCATTTTCTCTGACGAGACTGAGTTCTTCCCAGGAATTGAAGGCGAGGGTCTCTGAAAGTTTAAATCGTGGATGATTTATAGATTTTACTAACTCATCAACTAGTGCTTTCCGGTGAGATAAGGGTTCGTCTCGAAGGTCTTTTCCTTCCCATTCTAGTAGGTCAAACCCAATGAAACTTACAGGAGCCTCATGGAGGATTTTCTTGGATAGGGTTTTTCGGGTAATACGAGTTTGTAATACAGAAAACGGAAGTGGAACATCCTCTTTGAAAGCCAGGATTTCCCCGTCGAGAACTGTACCGTCTGGGACGGATTCAAGGAACTCCAAAATCTCTGGAAATTTTTCATTGACCAATTCTTCACCTCGGCTCCAAATAAATGATTGTCCTCCTCTACGGATCAATTGGCCCCGGATACCGTCCCATTTCCATTCGGCTATCCAATCCGAACAGGAAAAGTTTTCCTGAAAACTGGTCTCAATGGGATGAGCCAAGAAAAAAGGATAGGGTTTAGAGGGGTCTTCCCCCTGATCATCCGGATAAAGGAGTTCCTGAAGGCTTATTTTTTCCGGATCCCAATTGCCCATCAATCGGTGCGCTACCTGTGCTTGGGATAGTCCGGAGTGGCTGGCAAGCGCTTGAATCAATAGATTTTGACTTACTCCGATTCGAAAGCCCCCAGTGATTAATTTGTTAAAAACGAATCGCTCCAGACTTGTAAACTGATTCCAGGCTGTTAAAATCTTTGTTTTCTTCTCATCTTCCTCTTCTAGATTCAAATCCTGCAGCCAATTGATCCATTCGGTAAGGGATAGGTTTTGAATTCCTGTAGCGGAAGGGAGGAGTAAGGCGATCGTTTCTGCTAGGTCGCCTACGGCCTGGTAAGATTCTTCAAAAAGCCAATCGGGGATGCCTGCTTTTTCTTGGCACCAAGTTCGTAACTGTTTCGTACTTACCTGACGCTTCGGCCTCCGATGGGAGAAAATGGCGATTACCCAGACCGAATCCTCATCAGTAGCATTTTTGAAAAACCAGGCCAATGCCTCGAGCTTGTCCCCAGTTTTGGTGGATTGGTCGAGTCTATGGATTAGTTCTGCAAATAGTTGCATGAAATGAGGCGCTAGAAATGTATTTTTAACCAGAAAGAAGAATACCTACCCAAAAGGAATGCCTAAATTGGGAATTGAATTAAACCACTTTTTTGGAATTTCGTTTAACTAGAAAACTTACTTCTTATGAAAAGGTTACTCCTGCTGCTCACTTTATCTTTTGGTTTGGGATCCTGTGCGGATTCGGAAGACAAGTACTACACTGGAAGAAGTTTGGAAGTTGACCTTTTTCAAGCGAGTACCTACGCCTACCAGGGTAAGGTAGAATTCAAGGAAGTAGTAGGGGGAAGTTTAGAATTATCCATTCGATTGGATGGGGCAAAATCGAATACAGAAGATACTTTTCCTGCCCATTTGCATTTTGGAAGTTACAACCAAGCTGATGCACCTATTGCACAGATTTTAAATCCCGTTTCTTCTAAAAAGTTAGCATCCACCAGTCAGTTGGGTACACTTTCGGATGGGAGAAATTTAAAATTTGACGATTTAGCTGCCTTTGATGGCCATATCAAAATCCATTTAGCGAATGAAGGGCCCGACTATTCGGTAATTTTGGTGGCCGGAAATTTAGGTCCGAAATCCAAAGCGGGTTTTGATCCAAATCAGGTGGCCGTCTGCGGCAAAACGTATTAATAAAAAAAGGGCCTAATTCATTGAATTAGCCCCTTTTTTAGTGCACTATTTTTTTAATTCAAAATCACTGGGAAGGTAATATCCAAGTCGGTTTCTCCACCTGCCTGCACAAAGTTTGCAAAGTTAGGATTGTTGGCACCAGCGAAGCTCTTGTTGAGGTCGTGACGAAGTACCACACGCATACTGCTGTTGTTGGTTCCAGTAGAGGAAGAGACAGTCACGGTGTTTTTCAATCCTAAGGCAATTCCTCCTGCATCGGCATACTGAATGCTGAAGATGTTGCTATCAAAAACAGGGCCCAAGAAGAAAAACTGGTGTTCTGCAGCCTCCGTTAGAATTTCTTGAGTGATGTCCTCGCCTTTAATGGAGTTGCTTACTTCAATGGTCATTTGGTATTTTTTACCTTTTGTCAAGCTGATGGACTGAACCGTAGGGGTCTTGCCTACTTCAATGCCCTGAGGATCACTCGCTTTGAAGCTTAAAACAGATCCTACTAGTGCATTTGAAGCATTCAATTCTTGAAACTTCAAGGTCACGTCTGTGATTACTTCGCCTTCGTTTTCCTTTTTTGGATCTTCACTTTCACAAGAGGCGAAACCAAAGGCTACTAAGGCTAGGAGGTACAGGGATACTTTTTTTAGGTTTTTCATGGTAATTAAAATTAGAATTGGTAATTGAATTTGAGTTGAAAATTTCTTCCCATATCGGCAGTGAAGTACCTAAAACGGTTCATGTATTCCTTGAATTCGGTATTCAACAGGTTGTTGATCTGAAGACTCAGACTCAAGGTGTTTTTGAAGAGTTCTAGTTTTTTGGAATAGCCCAAGTTGACCAAAGCATACGCTGGTGGAGCAGGGGCTAGGTCAAATACCGGTTCGCGATGCTGTTTGGCTACCAGTACATTGCTGAGGGTAATTCGATTTTTTCCTTGATCGGGATTTTTACCCAAGGAATAGGAGATTCCCCAGTCCATGCGATCCGAAGGGATAAATGGAAAATAGGTATCGGTTTCGGTATTCTTGGCCCGGATGATCGACCCTTTCGCATAGCCATTCAGATTCTCCGTAAAACTGTAAGTTCCTGAAAGATCTAATCCATAAAAGAAAGCATCTGCTTGCAAGTATTCGTAGACATTGAAAGTGCCGCGCAAACTCACGAAGGTCTCTCCAGTCGGGTTGAGGTAGATGTAGTCACGGATTTGGTTGGCATAAGCAGTGAGTTCCATCGTCCCTTTCTTTCCTTCGTATTCGAGTCCATTCACCCATTTGAGTGACTTTTCAGAATCCAAGTTGGCGTCTCCCAATTCGACTGCTGCTGCGCCATGGTGTAGGCCTTGGCTAAACAATTCATTCACATTAGGGGGTCTCCAGGCAGTCCCTAGGTTGGAGGTAAATGCCCAGTTTGTATTCATCTGGTACCTGCCTCCCAGAAAAATGGATCCGTTCTGGTAAGTCAAATCGGCTTTTTGCAGGTCATTGCCCACATACCGCGCAGCGGAAACGGTGCGGTAATCGTAGCGTAGACCGGCTTCGAGTTCAAGTGGACCTTTCAGGTATTTTTCCATCAAAAAGATTCCACCATTCAGGAGATCATAGTTTGGGATCAACGGAGTCACTCCAGTACCCGGTACATTGCTGTTGGCTTGTTGAATTAAGTGAATCCCCATCGAACCAGTCCAGTGGGATTTCAAATTGTGCTCCAGCACTAATTCGGCTGTATTGGTAAATAATTCCAAATCCAAACTCGGCCGTGCATTTAAGTCTCCTCTTCGTCGGTCAAATTCCTGACGGTTGTTTTGTTGGAAGCCATACTGAAAATTAAGTTTCCAAGAAGGATTCAAGTGGTAATGTGCTTTCAGTTTGGCCAAGTGGTGGGTAACCACCTGTTTGGGATTGTTGATGGTGTAGGTAAACGCTGCCTGAGTAAATGGCGCACCGTTCTCGATGATAGCAAGTAAGTCTGAAAGGTTGCCCGTATGTGCATCTCTAAGAATACCCAATTCAGTGGTAAAGAAGCTGTAATAGGCTTCGGTTCCGATTTTG
>CAYNIK010000014.1:0-13367 GCA_964397145.1 uncultured Limnohabitans sp. | reverse complement strand
TGATCAAATCCCTAGCAGGAGAATTCAAAGTACGGGTAGAAATGCGCCAAATCAGCCTTCGTCAAGAGGCTGGTAGATTAGGTGGCATCGGAGTATGTGGTAGAGAGTTGTGCTGCTCCACCTGGCTGGTAGACTTTAAAAATGTAACTACCTCAGCGGCGCGCTACCAAAACCTATCCCTCAATCCCGGCAAACTCAGTGGGCAGTGTGGGCGATTGAAATGTTGCCTCAATTACGAGTTAGATACCTACATGGAAGCCATCAAGGATATCCCACAAGTGGACAAGCCTTTATTGACTGAGCAGGGGCCTGCCAAATTGCAAAAAACAGATATTTTCAGAAAGTTGATGTGGTTCAACTACAACCATGACAACGATTGGATTAGCATTACCTGTGATCGCGTACGAGAGATTCAGGCATTAAACGAAAAGGGCGTAAAAGTATTTAACCTTCAGGTGGATAATTCCACAGAAGTCGAAGACTTGGCCGCTCAGTCTACCCGTGAATTGGAATTATTGGATAAAAAGTTTTCGAAGAAGAAGAAGAAAAAGAAACGTCCAAGCGATGGAAATGGTCCTCGAGTTAATCAAAACCAAGGACCAAGACCAGAGGCAACTGCTCCAAAATCTGCTGATCAAACCAGTTCAATGGCTGTACCAGCACAAGTAAGACCTACCGATGGCAACCAAGCTCCTAGACAGGGAGATAAGCGCCGAAAAAACAAAAATCGACCACGTCCTAATTCAAACCCGAGTCCAGCAGCAGGACAAGTAGCGGGAACTCCTAAAAACGATTCCCCTGCTCCTAAGCCAGTAGAAAAGCCTCAGGAAGGACCAAGAAGATTTCCACCACGCATCAATCAAGGACCTAGTGGCAACCAAGGCAATGACTAAACTCTACCAAGTATCACTTCTTGGAATAGCTTTGCTCCTATTCTCTTGTGGAAAGGACCGCCTCTATGAGGAGTATCATTCCTTTCCAAGTGGAAATTGGGAAGAATCCGACTCCATTAAGTTTGACCTTACTTCCTTGGATACGGTAAGAGGTCAAGCAATCTTAGGAGTTCGATATACAGAGGATTATCCATTCTCCAATTGCTACATCAAGGTCATCTACAGAGATTCGAGTAAGGTGGTTTTGGAAGATAGCCTTTGGAATGTTCCCATTTTTGATAAGCAAACAGGCAAGCCCATAGGAGATGGATTTGGAAATACCTTTACCACCTTTGACACCTTATCCTTTCCATTTCCTGCGAGCACCCGAGAAGTAATCTTCCTCCAATACATGCGTCAGCCTCAATTGGAAGGAATTGAAGCAGTTGGATTTAAAGTAATCAATCCTTAATCCTAGTCAACCACTCCGGATCATTAGTGATTTTCACCAATTCAATCCACCCCATACAAGTACCATCCAGTTTAAAAAGTATAGGGTTTGATTGTCAAGGAATTACTTGGTTTTTGATTAAACTGAAATTTGTTTATCCCCTAGCCCTTGTAAAAATCTTTTCAAATGGCTTATATTTGCATCACTTTGGCATCAGGAAGCAATTTCTGTAAGAGCCAAATCGGATTAGAGAGTTGGGTGAGTGGCTGAAACCAACAGTTTGCTAAACTGTCGTACGGGTTATACTGTACCGGGGGTTCGAATCCCCCACTCTCTGCACAAGCAAAAGCCCCTAAATTTTATGGTTTGGGGGCTTTTTTTTGTTTTATAAGTAGCTTAAGATTTATACAATAACTTAAAGTAGGGTACTCAGCACATTCCTAGCATGAATCAAATCTTCCTGAGTATCAATAGCAATCGCTTGATGAGTGGTTTCGACCATCTGTATCGAAACACCCTTTTCCACTAACCGAAGCTGCTCTAAGAGCTCTATTTGCTCCAAGGATCCTTTGGGCCATTGCGTAAAGGAAAGCAAGAGGTCTCGGCGATAGGCATATACGCCGATATGTTTCCAGTAGGTGATTGTTTTCCCTTCCCGGTTATAAGGAATGGGTGATCTAGAGAAATAAATAGCACGGTGCTGCTCATCGACGACCACCTTTACAAAATTTGGATTTTGTACCTGTTCGGCAGGAAGCATACACATCAAGCTAGCAACCTTAATTTCTGGATTTGCAAATGCTGCCACCAGGTCCTGTAGGGTCTTGGCATCTTGAAAAGGTTCATCTCCTTGCACATTGACAATGAGATCGGCATCCACATATCCTAGGGCTTCTGCAATTCGATCTGAACCGCTTTCATGTGATTGCATACTCCTTACTACATTCCCTCCTATCGCTTGAATTTGTGCTTCAATTTGATCGTGATCCGTAACTACCCAAACGGCATCAAAAACACCTGTTGCTACCGTACTTTGGTAGGTACGCTGGATAACAGAAAGTCCGCCTAGGTCCTGTACCAATTTGGCAGGTAGGCGTGTCGAAGCATAGCGGGCAGGAATTAAGGCAGCAATTTTCAAAGCGATAGAACTAATAATTTTAAATTTATCAACTAAAGTAAATGGACCTGCCTCACTAGTCGAATCTGGTTCCAAAGCAAAAAATCCGCTTAGTAAAAGCGGACTTCACATTTAGGAAAAGATTCTTTGAAGGAATCAACGGCACGCGGAGTAAGGCGAGTATTGAAACAAGTCAACTTTTTCAAATCAGCCATTCCTTCCAAAGCTTTTAGAGATCTTAAATCCGTACTGGCGACATCCAATTCCTCTAATTTTACCAAAGGTTCCAGGCCTTTCAATGATTTAATATTCGTACCAGAAAGATTTAATTTTTTCAGTTTGGTCAATTTGCTTAGCGCAATTAACTCCTCGATTCCTGTATTCGATAAATCCAACTCCTCCAATGCTGTAAGCCCAGAAATAGGCAGGTAATCGATTGCCGGCAATTGAGAAAGCTTTAGTGAGGTAAGCTTCGTCAATTCACTCAGAGGACTTAAGTTGACTGTTGGCGCATCAAAAAGGATCAATCTTCTCAAATTAGAAAAAATGGTCAATGGCTCTAAATTAGTAAATGAAACCCGTTCCAAAACTAGAGACGAAACAGACGTGAGTTGATGTAGTTGTTCCGTATTCGGAGTGCCGGAAATCTTGTTTTTTTCAAGTAAAACTTCTTGCCAGGATTCATCCAAACTAGTCCACCATTGGACTAAGGCCTCAGACCGATAAATCACTGTAACATCAGGTCTTTGAAGCTGAAAAACAGGCATTTCTTCTGAATCTGCTTTAGATCCATTGACATTCAAGTAGCTAAGCTTGGGGAGACCTGAAAGTGAAAGAACGGAACCCGTTGGGCTGGATTCCATATCTATCCGTTCCAACTGTGTATTTCCCTTCAATACAGAAAGGTCCTGAACCCCAGTATTTTTTCCTACTAGATTTTTCAGACTTTTTACCTCAGACAGAGGAAGAAGATCAGTGACCTCGGGATTATTGGAAAAACTAAGGGAAGACAAAGAAACAAAACGAACTACAGGTGCTAGCGTTTCAATTCCTGCTCCATCCAAATTCAATTGGGTCAGGTTAAGTGTTTCTGTTAACGTCTCCACTTTAGATTTAGAAGTATCTAAAGCAGGATTGGCCTTGATAAGGGCTTGTTTCCAACCTGAAGAAAGGCTCTCCCACCAAGCCTCCAAATCTTTAACATGGTGAATCAGCAGTAGACCTGGATGATTCTGAACAAACAAGTTGGCATCTTCTGAACTCAATTTGGATTGATCTGCAGCAATCCTTTTCAATTTGGAAAGGGAGGCAACAGGTGCTAAATCAGAAACTTCGCTGAAAGAAATGTCCAAATTGGCCAATTCAGAAAAACCGGCAAGAGGTGAAAGATCAGCTAAATTGGTTTCTGCCAAATCCAGAACGCGAAGTGAACTCAGTTGAGACAGTAAGGAAAAATTCAAAATGAAATTCTTATTCAAAGATAAAACCTCCAAACCGGTCAATTCTTTGATGTTTTCCATGTTGTTGAACCCACTCTCCCCTAAGTACAATTCTTTTAAATTTTTGAATTGATTGAGTACCGCAAAACTCTGAATAGGAGTTTTCTCTGCACGAAGCACACGAAGATTCTTCAAGTTCACCAATTCGCTGATATCCTCAATTTGGGTATTGGAAAGGTTCAAATCCTGGAGGCGATCTGCATACTTAATAAATTGAATCGCTGAGGTAGGCGTATTTGCCAAATTAAGCGTCTCCAAAAAAGTAATGTTGGAAATAGGTGAAAGATCTGCAATAGCCGTATTGCTGATATCCAAGTAGTTAAGATCTCTAAGTTCAGACAATGGTGCTAATTGTCTAATCTGCCTGTTGCCTGCAAGATGAAGTGAATCAATGGCAACAAATTGGTAAAGCTGAGGCATCGCAACCGTATCTGTTTCTGAGATCTGAAATCGAGATTTGAAATACGATTTCCACCCAGCATCCAAGGAGGCCCACCAAGCCTTCAACTCTTCATCCCGGCTTACTTTAGTGGTGTAAATACTGGCAATCTTTAATTCCTGTGATTTCTCATCCAGGTTAACTTCAATAAATCGCAATTTGGTGTTGGAAATCTTCTCTCCTTTGAGCCCAACTGCCGTGATGGTCCGGTCTAACGAAGCAAGAAAGAAAACATCCCCATTTTCTTTTTGTCCAGGTTTGATTTCCCGGATTTTAAATTTGAATTCGACGTTTTTGTAAAAAAATTCAATATCCTTGAAATAAGCAGGTACATCTTTGTTGGTAACTACTTTTCGATCTAAAAGTAGATCGTCTTCAACTTGAACCTTCCCATCCCGAAAAATTTTTAAATAGCTCTCCCGAATGATCACATCCTTATCTCTAGCAGAGGTTTGTGAATTACCAACTGTATTGAGCAAGAACTCTAAAAAACGGATCTGATCTTCCACTTTAGTGGAAAGCTCGGCCAATTGATCTTTGGAATATCCCTTTATGGTCTGCCCCTGAACAACAAACGACAGACAAAAAAATGTAAGTAGAAGCGCATATTTATTAATCCTGATCATAAATATACCGGAGTAAGGTCTCTTTGTCACCAGGCCCTAGGCGCATCAAATTAGAAATCAACCAACCCGTATTAAAACCTGGTCGATTAAACTGGTTCACCTCGAAATACCAACCTCCAATTTGGAAGAAGTGAAACTTAAGGCTATTGACCGTTTCAAATCGCAGATTATTCTGCTTCATCTCGAAAAGGAAGATGGCCAAATAATCTGGTGAATAACTAGAGGGCGTAAACGATTCAGGGTTTTCAGAATCCTGAAAAGCTCGCCTCATGTTCATAAATCCTAACTCATGACTCAAAGGATGTAGAAAGTCTTTGGCAGGACCAACAGGCTTATTGAACAAATCCTTAAACGGCTCAAATATCACCTGATCTATCACCCACTCGTAACCCAATCCTTCGGGCTGGATTTTCATAATAAAGGTGACATTCTCTTTTTTTCCCTTGTAGGAAAATACGGCATCTACTTCAGCAATCCATCCTGGTTTGTGAAAAACAAGGTATTGAGGAAAGCTGGGGGAAAGAATTGTAGCAGTAAACTCATTCTTCAATTCTGGACTAATGCCAGAGGTTTGATTATCAAAAAGTATGGAAATGAACCCCTTTCTTAATTTTTCATTTTGAAAAAGGGAATCCTCGGGGTAAAATCGTTGGGTACCGTCTATGGACTCCTCTCCATTGAATCTTCTAAAAAATTGATTCATTTGTTTGGTAGAGGCGGTAAATCTACCATCATCTTTTATTGTCCCGGGGCTGCCTAAGCCTTGCCCCGAGACAATAGAGATGTGGGTAATCAAAAAAGCAAAAATCAGTACGCTTTTTCTCATGCGGAGGTTTCAGTCACTCGTACATCACCTAGCATAACGTCCCAAAATTCAATGGTACGGCCAGCAATTTGAGTTTGCTTCTTCTCTACGTAAATGGTAATGTCCTTTTTGGTGGTATCCTTGTAGTTCATACCTGTTTCAATGGAGGTTCCTTCAAAACGCTGGTACACCGTAATCACACCTACGTAACGACCGTCTGGTTGACGCTCCAAATCGGACACGTACTGAATATCGTACCAGGTAATGTTTACTTTATCGTAATTCAAGGCCATCAAGCGCTCAAAGTAGCGTCTTACCTTGTAGTAGGCTACATCTTTCGTATTGATAGAAGATACGCCCATTTCTGCACCAGCAGCGAAGAGCTCTTCTGCACGGTCCATTACGCGATTGGCTTCAGAAAACTGAGTTTCTTTATTTCCAATAATCGCGATGTACTTGGATAGATCCTTTACTTTTTCCAAAGCAAGTGAATCAATCGCCTGCTTACGCTTTGGGCTAATGTTGTCCTGAGCCAAGACAGCTACAGAGGTAGCAAAGAAAAGCCCTAGGAAGAGAATAAATGTATTTTTCATGGGTTCGTGTTTTTCGCGGGAAAATTATTTTCTTCTTAGTTCCAATTCTGTCACTTTACCTCCTACCAATCGAATATCAGAGATATAGTTTAAGTTTTTCTTGGTATCCTTAAGATAATCTAAATATTTCTTGATCGTGGTCGGCTCATCGTAATCTTTTACTCCACCTTCTTCATGAATGACAATCAAAATCGGTGTGTCTTGGTTTGAAAACATTGCCAAAACCTCCTGAATAGTTTGGTTGGCAGATGTTACAGAACTAGAAGTGGCAATCGAAGCAAAATTGCTTTCAAGCTTCTCTACAGCAATCTCTTCAGCAGAACGTACCACTGGAGCTGGAGCTGGAGCTGGTTTTACAACTTCTTCTTTAACTGCTGGAGCAGGAGCTGGCTCTACGGCCTTCTTTTTACTTTTACATGCGCCCATAGCCAAAAGGACTAGGGCTGCCATCAACATGGTTTTCCTTAAGGAAAGAGCGAATAGTGGGTGTTTCATCATGGATTATAGGTTAATTAATTTCGTTCAAGTATAGCTAAAAGGTAATTAGATGATGCAAATTAAATAAAACATTGCTCAGATTTTAATTACTTACATAAGTAGTCCCTATTTTTTTTCAATGGAAACTCTTTAGAAATTGAAGTTGTAGTTTTTATTAGCCAAACATTAAAATTTCACTTAAATCACACCTTATCAATGGGTTGAATTTTAGCAATTTAACAGTTGAAAATTATAGTCTCGCATCCACCAAGGTTCGATCCAAAAACCCTTTGACATCGTAAACCACTTGATGTTCGCTCTTTTTAAGTGGCAAGGAAGCGAACTCATCGTGAGAAACAGCCAATACCACAGCTGCATAATTAGAAATAGGCGGAGGTACAGCTCCTGTTTGTATTTTGATTCCATACTCCTCCTCTACCTCTACAGCACTGGCCCAGGGATCGTAGACATCTACCGCCATATCAAAGGTCCGCAACTCATGGTAGATATCAATTACTCGGGTATTTCGAACATCCGGACAATTCTCCTTGAACGTAAATCCAAGAATTAACACCTTTGCATCCAGGACTTTTATATCCTTTCGCATCATCAATTTAATGATTTCTGTGGCTACAAATTTGCCCATGCTGTCATTTACGCGTCGACCCGCCAATATAATTTCAGGATGATACCCTACTTCTTGTGCTTTTTGAGCGAGGTAAAAGGGGTCCACACCAATGCAATGTCCACCTACTAATCCTGGTTTGAATTTGAGAAAGTTCCATTTAGTGCCGGCAGCTTCCAAAACTTCTTGAGTATCAATTCCCAACAAGTTGAAAATCTTGGCTAATTCATTCACAAAGGCAATATTGATGTCACGCTGGGAGTTTTCGATTACCTTGGAAGCCTCAGCTACCTTAATGGAAGAAGCCTTATACGTACCAGCTGTAATGATGCTTCGGTACAAAGCATCCACAAAATCCGCTACTTCCGGAGTGCTTCCTGAAGTCACTTTTACAATTTGAGCCACCGTATGCACCTTGTCACCAGGATTGATTCGCTCTGGAGAATATCCTGCAAAAAAATCTTTGTTAAACTTCAAGCCAGAAACCTTTTCCAACACGGGCACACAATCCTCTTCTGTTACTCCAGGATAAACAGTGGATTCATAAATGACTACGTCTCCCCTCTTCAAGTAATGACCAATGTTCTCAGAAGCCTTTAACATTGGAATGAGTATGGGTCGATTATGCTTGTCAGTAGGCGTGGGTACGGTCACGATGAACACGGTACAATCGCTCAACTCATTCGAATCAAAACTTGGAAACAATCCTTTCTGACCAACTTGAGGACTGGAAGTTACCAATACCGAAGAAAGCGCGGTGTTGGCCACCTCCAAAGTGGCGTCATGTCCAGCTACCAGCTCCCCTACCCGCTTTTGGTTGATATCAAATCCAACAACTGGATATTTTTTTGAAAATTCCACCGCCAAAGGAAGGCCTACATAGCCAAGTCCGATCACTGCAATTTTTACTTCTTGTATTGGCTTCACTAGCTTTCAATTTATTCTGGATAGCGAAATCTTCTACCCAAAGATTTTTTCAATTTTTAAAAACTGATTTCAAAGAATCCTAAACGTAACTCTTGAACGGCAGACTTGAGTAACTGCCTTAAATTAAAGGCTTTCCAATTCCTTGAAACCGGAAACCTAACTTTTCAAGTTGCTCCCCATTCAAGATATTTCTCCCATCAAATACAGTAGCAGGCTGCTTCATCCGCGAATGGATTTGCTCCCAGTCCAAGACCACAAACTCATCCCATTCGGTCAAAATAGCTACTGCTGCAGCATCGGAGCAGGCTTCATATGCCGAACCCACAACCTCCACCAACGATCTGTTTTCTTCACTGGAACGTGTTCCAAGAAAGTCCAAATCTGCATAAATTTTTTCTTTAGGCACTTTAGGGTCATACACCACCACATGTGCGCACTCATCAAGCAGGTAGTCTGCTACGTAAATTGCCGCAGACTCACGGGTATCGTTCGTGTCCTTTTTGAAGGCCCAACCTAAGAAGGCAATTTTCTTACCGTTGACTGTATTGTATAGACTTTTGATGATTTGCTTTGCAAATCGTTGCGTCTGATGATCGTTGATTCGAATCACTTGCTCCCAATAATCCGCCACTTCATGCAATTGGTAGCTTCGGGAGATGTATACCAGATTAAGAATGTCTTTTTTAAAGCAAGATCCTCCAAACCCAACAGAAGCTTTTAGAAACTTGGAACCAATTCGAGAATCCATTCCAATCGCTTTGGCCACATCTTCTACATCCGCACCAGTAGCTTCACAGAGTTCAGAAATCGAATTAATAGAGGACACGCGCTGCGCTAAAAAAGCATTGGCTGTCAATTTACTCAATTCTGAGGACCATAAGTTGGTCGTCAAAATTTTCTCTTCGGGTACCCAAGAAGCATAAATGGATGCTAAAGCCTGAATAGCAGCTTTTCCTTCTGAACTTTGATCCCCGCCAATCAACACACGATCGGGACTTAGGAGATCTTGAACAGCAGTCCCCTCCGCCAAAAATTCAGGATTGGAAAGAACCTGAAAAGAAACTTTGCTTTGGGAATTGTGTAAAATATCCTTGATGGCTTGAGCAGTTCGAACAGGCAAGGTGGACTTCTCCACCACAATTTTAGGAGTGGTAGACACCGCAGCAATCTGTCGGGCACAAAGTTCAACCCACTTCAGATCAGCAGCCATTCCCTTACCTTCCCCATAGGTTTTGGTGGGGGTATTCACGGAAATAAAAACCATATCAGCCTCCTGGATTCCTTGATCTACATCCTTAGAGAAAAACAGGTTTCGACCCCTAGCTTCAGCTACAACTTGTGCCAACCCTGGTTCAAAAACGGGCAACTGGCTCAAATCTTGGTGATTCCAAGCATCTATGCGCGCAGCATTGGCATCTACCACCACTACACGAATGTCTGGACATTTAAGTGCCAAAACAGCCATAGTTGGTCCTCCCACATAACCAGCACCGATGCAACAGATATTTTTAATTTTTTCCATCGTCCTTATTACTCGAGTCAGCTAAAAAAATCATGAAATTACCTTTAGGAATGTCATGTAGATAAATCATCTCACAAATAACGGAAGGAATTGCTGTTTTTTTTAGGGATACTCAGATTTTGTGCCATTTTCCTAAAAACTAAATACCAAGACACCTTAGAAATTAATACAATTTCACAGAAACCTTGTTCAATCAACAGGGGAGTAATTTCCTATATTTTTAATTTAAGAGGCCAAAAAAACGAGTAACCTAGATTTCAAGTGAATCAAACCCATCAACTAGCTTACCTGGGACCTAAGGAGGAAATAAATAGTTTTTCTTAAATTAAACGCATTCCCAAGTTCAAATGGAACCAAAAAAATACCTTCAGTACCAACAGCTGTTGACGGAAAAAATGAATCTTGCCTTCCAGCAAGAGGAAGAGATTACAAAAGCAGCCTCCATCCTTTCCCATAGCCTTTCCACTAAGGGATGGATCTATGCTTGTGGAACTGGACATTCGCATTTACTCGCAGAAGAGATTTTTTACCGAGCGGGTGGATTTGCACGTGTGCGGCCACTTTTGCTACCTCAGCTCATGTTGCATGAAAGTGCTACAGGAAGTACCGATGAGGAACGAAAAGAGGGCTATGCTCCGATCCTTTTTCAAGAGTATGCAATCACCACTAATGACGTACTGCTCATCTCTTCTAATTCAGGAAGAAATGCAGTTCCTATTGAATTGGCTACCTATGCTCGCCAGCAAGGCGCTAAAGTCATTGTAATCACCAACCTTGCCCACAGCAAATCGGTCACCTCTCGCCATGCTTCAGGACTCAAATTGTATCAATTGGGAGACGTAGTTTTGGATAATTTTGGAGAGATTGGGGATGCCGCGATCACACTCGATGGCCTTGCTACACCCGTAGGACCGACCTCCACTGCCATCGGCACTGCACTGCTCCAAGCAATTTGTGTAGAAACCACAGCACAACTCCTAGCTCAAGGGATCACCCCAGAAGTCTTTGCAAGTTCCAACTCAGACCAAGGAGCGTCCCACAACGAAGCCTTGCTCGAGACTTACAAGCCCTTAGTCAAGATGCTTTAGTTGATACCGGAACTCAAGCCACTTTTTCCGGAGGGCATAAACAACTTGAATCGAGGCGTATACCCCGGTCGAATGTAAATGGGCTCCCGGTAAATCGGCGAATCCACGGAGGGTTCCTCGCCAGAGTCCGTGTACCGAATCAACATTCCTGGAAATGCCGAATTGACCATCACTTGCTCATCCTTAACTTGTAACCCTGGTCGTGGCAAACGATAGTTAACACCCCCAAAAATTGTTTCCAATCTTGGGAGTTCTCGTTGCCCAACCAGATTAACGAATTGATTCCATTCTTTAGATCTTTTGGACTTCATTTCGGCTTCTGTGCCTTCCATAGACCAATCTGGATCACCATGCCAAGCTCGTTCTACGTAGCCCAGCATCTTTGGAAAGAGGTAGTACTCCAGCATTTCACCTCCTTTGATCGTTTCTGTCCATACTTGTCCAGAAACTCCGATGATATTCTGGCGACCTTGGTCGGTTAGTTTGGTGAATTTTTGTGCTTGCTCCGACCAGTTCCAGGGCTTGCCATCGATGGTTTGATCATGAGATAGGTATAGTTTACCGGGCACGGCTTTCCAGGATTGATACAAATCGACTACCCCACTCCAACTGTGTCCTCGCTCATCTGGATCCCATGAATAAGCCAGATCAAAGTAGAAATTGGCACTGGAACAAATGATGACCGGGTAACCAGCATTCGCAAGTTTGTAGGCCATATCCTCTCCACCCCATCCTGCTACTGCATTCCAAGCATAGAGTTTCCAATCTTGGTTGGCAAATTTTGGATTGGGACTGACGGAAGCAGCGCCGTGGGTCTGTCCAATTTCTTCCCAACCGCCCATCTTCCAGCCGTACTTTTGGAGGATGGTCGCAGTTCGCTCGCGGAAATAATCAATCAAATCCCCAGTTTTGAGTTGCGGGTTTTTAGCCAAAAAATCTGCGCATATCGGAGACGCAGTCCACACGCCCTTGGGCACTTCATCCCCTCCACTGTGCCAATTTTTAGCCTCCACGCCAGCGGAAGCATACATTTTTCCGATTTCAACCACCAGTTTTTCGTAGAAGGCATAGGTGGATTCTTGGCAAACGCATACCGTATTGCCCTTAAAATTTTGAGCCGACAGGTACTTGGACTCATCGGCTGGATCTGCCAGTCGGTAGGCAAGTGCCTCTTTCTCCTTTCCGGCTTGCATGAAGGTTCGGTAGCGCTTTTCCATGGCCAAGATTGCCGCTCTGGAGTGTGCGGGCACACCGAGTTCAGGAATCACTTCGATGTTTCTCTCCTTGGCGTAGGTTAAGATTTCCTGAAAATCTGCTGCTGTATAGAAGCCTGTGCCCGAGGTACTTTGGTTAGGATCTGCTCCAGAAGCATAGTAAGGCCATAGAAATTCGGATTCATCCACAGAAAAGCCTCTACGCCCTCCGAATTCGGTCAATTCCGGCAACCCTGGAATTTCAATTCGCCATCCCTCGTCATTAGCCAAGTTGAAATGGAATACATTCAACTTGTAGAAAGACATGAGGTCCAAGAGTTTGAACACTTGTTCCTTGGATTGGAAGTTTCTGGCGACATCCAAGAAAAGTCCTCGGTAGCCAAACGCAGGCGCATCTTCAATCTCAACTTGGGGAAAAAGAAGTTCCTGCACCCCATCCTTCCAAAATGCAGGAGGCAAAAGCGCCAAAAAGGAATTGACCCCATACAAGGCTCCAGTCGTAGTTGAAGCCTGAATCAATACCTGATCACTTGTGGTTTTTAGGGTATAGCCTTCCTTAGGAAGGGAGGCTTCCTGCTCCAATCGAATCTTCAATGCTGGTGCTTTGCCACTAGTATTGGATGAAAATCCATTTTTCAGCGAAGCCTCCAAGTATTCTTTTGCCTTTTCGAAGGGGGCTGCACCCTCCACCTGGATAGTTCCAGGGCTTAGCGATACCGTCGAGCCGGTATATTTCCAACTTTTGGGAGAAGGTAGGTAGGGAGGAATACTTTGATCGGGTAAGGAAAAAAGTTCGCGATTCTCAGCATAGCGCTGGGCTGAGGAGGTCACAGGAAAGGAAGTGCCCTCAGCCAATTCCACTAGATTGGCCTCCGAAATGACTTCTTTCTGGTACTCGGAAATTTCTTCCACTTTCCCGTCTGCATGAAATAGTATCAAGCCCTCAGGAGGATAGGCATTTTTCAAAAAAGTACCAGAACTTCGGTACGATAAAGAAAAGGACTCGTTGGCCTTCAAGGAAGGTGTCTCTCCTTCCCATACAAAGAAATCCCCTTGAAGGTGCTTTATGCTAAGTTTTGGATCCAAGGACTGGCTCCGAATGGAAATGAATA
>CAYNIK010000013.1:0-13929 GCA_964397145.1 uncultured Limnohabitans sp. | reverse complement strand
TTGTATACGCTAAAAGATTTTCCCAATTTTTTCAATTACCTCCCTGAAAAGCAAAAGCTCAAGCAACAGGCGTACGTAGCCGACCAACTCGAAAACGGAAAGGTGCCCTCGATTCGAAACGCGTATGCAGTTCGAGATGTGAAGGAATTGGAAGATCGGTATTTGGTCTATTTTGATTTGTTTTCGGTGAGCAGTTCTCGGGGATCGGGTAGGGTAGCGCCTCCCTTGACTTCACAACGCTACCGATTCGATCGCGCTAGCCGCATGGGCTACATTCCCTTCTACATGGACCCGTATAATTCTTTAGGTGGTCCTATTCAAGCCTACACCTTGGTCAACGAATATACCTATCGATCGGCGCATTTTATTGAAGTAGCGAAATCCGGTGAGGTGATCTGGGATAATTCAGCAGGCTATGAGGAGGTGACCACCAGCTATCCAGAAGCTTTTGCTGAAGTGTCAGTCCAAGGGGATGATGTGTTTCACCTTTTCCTTATCAACGATCAGATCAAACTCAATTACTTTAAAAAAGGGGAAAAGCTACTTGAAAATCAGTCAGTTCAACTAGAACTGGATCCAGCACAAGGAGAGATTCACTACACAGATAAAGCCTCCTTAAGACTTCTTCATTGGTACGGCCCCTATTTTTTAGTCTCGGGAATTCAAAAAATCCGATTTACAAATGCCGAGGGAAAGGAAGGAATTCGAGAAGTGTTTTTCATCCACAAACTTTTGCTGGACGGGGATTTGTATGTGCCAAATGAAGAAGCTGACTAGTTTATTTTCTATATTTACCACAAATTTGACCCATGCAAAAACGGCTCGTCCTCGATCAGCAGCAGATTGACATCATTTTGAAGCGGTTCTGCTACCAACTCATTGAAAATCACGACGATTTCGAGAATACAGTTTTTTTGGGACTACAGCCTAGAGGAACCTTGTTGCTCGACAAGATTGTGGCTTTAGTGAAGGAAATTTCTGGGATTACAGTTCCTTCTGGTTACTTAGATGCTACCTTCCATCGGGATGATTTTCGACGCCGAGATTTTCCACTCAAAGCCAACGAGACAAAAATTGACTTTTTGGTGGAAGGCAAAAAAGTAATCCTCATGGATGATGTACTTTACAAGGGTAGATCGGTACGTGCTGCAATGGATGCAATGATTGCATTTGGAAGACCTCAAAAAGTAGAATTGATGGTATTGGTAGATCGTAGACTCACCAGAGACTACCCGATCTTGCCGGATTACTATGGGGTAAAAGTAAATACCCTGGATAGTCAGTATGTAGTGGTAGAGTGGGTAGCTCAGGGAAATCCTGCAGATGCCATTTGGATTACAGAGAAAGTAACTAGCTGATCATGTCTCAACTTAGCACCAGACACCTTTTAGGCATCAAAGAACTCACTGAGGAGGACATCCGACTCGTGCTGGATACGGCGACCAACTTCAAAGAGGTCATCAACCGACCGATTAAGAAAGTTCCTTCCCTTCGAGATATTACAATTGCCAATATCTTCTTCGAAAATTCCACTCGCACCCGACTTTCTTTTGAACTTGCGGAGAAGCGTTTGAGTGCCGATGTGGTGAACTTTTCTTCTTCCAATAGTTCGGTAAAAAAAGGGGAAACCTTAGTCGATACGGTCAACAATATCTTGGCCATGAAAGTGGACATGGTGGTCATGCGTCATGCCAGTCCTGGAGCGCCTCACTTCCTTTCCAAAAATGTGCCCGCCAATGTGGTCAATGCTGGAGATGGAACTCACGAGCATCCTACCCAAGCGCTCCTGGATGCCTTTTCCATGCAGGAGAAATTGGGAGATTTGACAGGTAAAAAAATAGCCATCATCGGAGATATTCTCCACTCCAGAGTAGCGCTCTCCAATATTTTTTGTTTACAAAAACTTGGCGCTGAGGTACGCGTCTGTGGACCAGTGACCTTGATTCCCAAATACATCGAAAGTCTAGGGGTGAAGGTGGAACTAGACCTTCACAAGATTTTGGACTGGTGTGATGTGGCCAATGTGCTCCGAATTCAGTTGGAACGCCAGCAAATCAAGTATTTCCCAAGCCTTCGAGAATACTCCTTGTATTACGGGATCAATAAAAAGATGCTGGATGGGCTAAACAAGGAAATTGTAGTCATGCACCCAGGTCCCATCAATCGCGGGGTGGAATTGAGTTCGGATGCAGCCGATTCTGCACATTCCATCATCTTGGATCAAGTAGAAAATGGGGTTGCCGTCCGTATGGCGGTCCTATATCTATTGGCAGGGATCAAGGGATAAGTTAACTTAGGTTGGCTTATCCATCAAAAACTGAAGTGGGACTAGCTTGCGATTTAAAATTTAGGATGTTGCCATTTTCCGCCACCAATGGAAAAGCCAAGGGTGAACCCCGCATAGTGATTGATGGCTTCACCAATAAAATCTCCATTCAAATTTTGAAGGTTTCGGTTGGGAACAAAATTATATTCCACGCCCATTCTAAACTTTCTTAACTCCACACCAGCACGAACAAGCGGTGCCCAGGCAAAATCTGCTTCCAAGTTGCCAATTTCTGCAGGAGCAGTGTAGGACTGGTCAATTTCGATCGCGCTTAAGGCAAAATAGCCCAAGCCGGCGCCCAAATAGGGAGCTACATTGGATTTACCCGTATTAAAAAAATGAGTGAGCGTTCCCGCCACAGACACATTTCCGGCGATCTCTCCTCGGTATTCCTTCTGCATATTGAAGTAGGTAACATCTTTGGCGAGTCCAGCTACACCAAATCGCATTCCAAAGGCCAAGTTGTCTCTCAGTAAGAATTGGGGTTCCACGTTAACTAGAGCTCCAACACCTCCATCCTTGGGAATGGCTACACCGAAATCTGTGGAAAATCGAAATCGACCCTTTTGTTGGGCATAACTTAGTTGAACTAAAAAAAGTAAGACGAGGAGTGCAGTAAGTTTTTTCATCGGATTTTGGGGTAGGTTAATTGGTAACCTATGCCTTTAACGGTAGGTTCCATTTGGTTATTGCAAAAAGAGTTCCAAAAAAAATAATGTTAAAAAATGAATGAATTTTGGTTCCAAAGAGAATATGCGTCTAATTTTGAGAAATTCCCTGTCTGCATCGCAAGCCAAAATTTGTCGAACTTCGAAATTGGTTTAAATCAAACAGAAAGAGAGTCTCCTATTTGAAATAAGGCTATGTTAACCGTCACACAACTCACCAAAGTATACAATAAGCAAACCGCTGTCAAAGAGGTCAGTTTTCACCTCGATGGGGGTGAAGTAGTCGGGTTGCTCGGGCCCAATGGAGCAGGGAAAAGCACGACGATGAAGTGCATCGTGGGTCTCCTGAGAAAAACGGAAGGAGAAATTCAAATTGGAGGGCACGATCACTTGTCAGTGGAAGCCAAACGGCTTTTTAGTTACATTCCTGAAACGCCTTATGTCTACGATTTATTGACCATTTGGGAACACATGCAATTTATTGCTCAAGCCTATGGGGTGCGAGACTGGAAGGCGAGAGCCTTGGAACTCCTGGAATTGTATGAGTTGGAAGACAAGCAAAAGAAATTGGGTAGAGACTTGTCCAAGGGTATGCGTCAAAAAGTATCGATTTGCTGCGCATTGCTCCCAGATCCCCAACTCTTATTTTTTGATGAACCCATGATTGGTTTGGATCCCAAAGCGATCAAAAACACCAAAAACCTATTCAAAACTTTAAAGGATCAGGGAAAAACCATCCTAGTTTCCACTCACTTAATCGAAGGGATTGAATCCATAGCCGATCGGATTTTGATCATGAAGGATGGTGAAATTATTGGCAATGATACCATTGCAAATTTGAGGCTGCAAGCAGAGACCGGATCCGGATTAAGTTTAGAAGATCTATTCCTAGAATTGACCAAAGATGAATGAGGTTCGCCTGCTCCTAAAGAAGGATCTATTAATTCTAGTCAATAACCTCCTATTGATTCTTCGGAATCCGCTTCGCTTGATTCCTTATGGAATTGGTGCAGGTTACTTTGCATTCATGTATTCCAAAGGGATTGCGGGAAGCGAAAAGGCGACCTCTCAAGTGAATATGGATGCCGCTGGAGAAGTGGATGTGACGCAGCAAAACATTATTGGTGCTTTGACGGTCTTGGCTTTGGCTTTTTTCATTTTCCAACTTTATCGGGCCACTAAAAACAACATTAGCTTTTTCAAGATGGCAGATGTAAATCTATTGTTTACAGCTCCTGTGAAGCCGGAAAATTTATTGATGTACTACATGGCGCGCTCCATCTTGCCTGCATTGGGGGGTTCGTTCATTTTTTTGGTGTACAGTGGAGGCCAGTTGGCTAGTGAATTTGACTTGAATTTTCTGGGAGGATTGTTCTTGTTGCTAGGATTTGCCCTGTTCTTCTTTCTTATTTTTCCACTCCGCTTTTTGATTTACACGCTCCATACCCGATTTGGGATTTTGGAAAAGTTGCGGGTGGGTGTTTTGGCGCTTGGAGTGTTCCTAGTTTTGTTGATTGTGATTCCTGGATTTATGGCGCCTGTATTTTGGAAAGGCATGTTTTCTTGGATTTCATCCCCTTGGTTCGATTTGTTTCCTATAGTCGGCTGGAGTAGGGGGATGATGGCTTATTTTCTGAATGGCAACTGGGTTTTATCTACTACCTACCTGGTGCTGTATGCGGTTACCTATTTTGCAGTGGTCAAGTTGGTGATTCAATTTTCAGGACATTACTACGAAGATGTGTTGGATGCTACACAGACCAATGAGGATCGTCTAGAAAAAGCAAAAGGGAAGCGTGAAGTCACCGAAGATGCGTACAGCCTAAATTCCAAAAAGCAGTTGGCCCTACCGGAATTTGGACTGGGAGCGAAGGCCATTTATTGGCGAAATTACGTACAAAGTAGCCGTCAGGATCTTAATCCCTTGATCGGTCTTTATACGATGATTATGGCTGCGTTGGGCATCCTTTGTTCATTTTTAGGTCGTTTTGACTGGTTTTCTCCGCAAGTACTCTATTTCTACCTCTCCTTTTTGCTTTTCTTTTACTTCATGGCAGGTATTGGAAGAGCCAATATTGGGGATCTCAAAAAACCTTGGTTCATCCTAATTCCTGCAAGTTGGTCCGCTAAGTTCTGGAACATGATTAAGTTAGATCTCATTCAAATCCTTCTATTCGGTTTGATTCTGATCGTTCCTTCGATAGCACTCGGGGATTACAGCTGGTGGTTGGTTTTGCTTTTTCCGTTAGGCTTGATTTTTTCCTACATCATTGGTCTAGGGGTCAATATGATTCCTCAAGTGGGGCTGGATGAGGGCTGGGATCGAATTCTAATTAAGCCCTTGATGATTGGAGGAATTATTGTTTTTGGAATCGTTCCTACGCTGTTTTTCGCCGGGCTAATTCTGGGGATTACAGGAAATTTCAGTTATGCATTTGGGGTGGCGGTTTTAGGTTTGGGCCTGGTTGCCTCCATTTTGATTCACGTGACCTTGGATATTTTGAAGCGACTGGAATTCAAGGAACTGTAGGCTTCCTTTACTTAAAGTGGTCATGAGGGAAGCTGCGTTTTTAACCTTAATAGAAGAAAAAATTTTTCAGCTGGGAGAATAGGTTACGTATGGCCCAAGAATTTCATTTATTTTTGAACATCCAAATATAACCTACCCATGATTTACAACTCCATTATTGAAACGATCGGGAATACCCCGATGATCCGCCTCAACAAACTTTCTCAAGGGATTAAAGGTGAGGTCTTGGTCAAAGTGGAATACTTTAATCCAGGAAATTCGATGAAGGATCGCATGGCGATCAAGATGGTGGAGGATGCGGAAAAAGCAGGGATTTTGAAGCCAGGGGGAACCTTGATAGAAGGGACCTCAGGAAATACCGGCATGGGTTTGGCGTTGGCGGCAGTTGCCAAAGGATACAAGTGTATTTTTACTATGGCAGATAAGCAATCCAAAGAGAAGATTGATATTCTGCGCGCCGTAGGAGCTGAGGTAGTCGTATGTCCTACGAATGTGACTCCTGAAGATCCTCGTTCGTACTATTCCGTGGCCCGAAGATTAAATAAAGAAATCCCGAATTCATTTTATCCCAACCAGTACGATAACTTGTCCAATGCACAAGCGCATTACGAGACCACTGGTCCTGAGATTTGGAGAGATACCGAAGGTAGGATTACCCACTATGCTGCAGGTGTAGGCACAGGCGGCTCCATGTGTGGTACAGCCAAGTATTTGAAGGAACAAAATCCCAATCTGGTTACCATTGGTTTGGATACCTATGGATCGGTATTTAAGAAATACAAGGAAACGGGCATTTTTGATGAGAAGGAGATCTATCCCTACCTGACTGAAGGGATTGGAGAGGATATTCTACCTAAGAATGTTGATTTTGACTTGATCGACCAGTTTATCAAAGTGACTGACAAGGATGCGGCAGTAATGACCCGTCGTCTGGCCCGTGAGGAGGGGCTTTTTGTGGGCTGGTCTTGTGGGTCTGCGGTACATGGGGCTTTGGAATATGCCAAAGAACACCTGAAAGAAGGGGATGTGATGGTAATCATTCTTCCTGATCATGGTACCCGATACCTGGGTAAGGTGTACAATGACGAGTGGATGCGTAATCATGGGTTTTTGGAAGATAAAACCTACAGTACTGCTCGGGATATCATTGCGCAACGAAGTGGATCTTACCAATTGCTATCCGTAAAGAAAACTGATTCCGTAAAAGAGGCAATCAGTTTAATGAATGGAAAAAGCATCTCTCAAATTCCTGTATTGGATGGGGAAGAGGTCGTGGGGAGCTTGACGGATAATAAACTTCTAGCCAAAATAATTGATAATCCGTTGCTGAAGGATGCGACTGTGGAAGAAGTCATGGAAGGTTCCATGAAGTTTGTGGCCTTGGATTCTACTTTGGATGTGCTTTCTTCGATGGTAGAAAAGGAGAAGGCTGTTTTAGTACGCGATACCCTTGATAACATCCATATCATCACCAAGCACGACATTTTGGAGGCTTTCAGTAAATAAATGAAAGTAGATCGCTTGCTTACGGTACCTGTGGAGGTAGACATTAAGTCTTCCTTTGTCCGAGCTTGGGAACTGTACAAGCTGCATCCTTTTTTCTTTTCCTTGTACATGCTGCTGATTGTATCCATTCAAGGAATGGTTGTGATTTACCTGCAAGCGTACATGATTGTGTACAGTGCTTTACTGGCGCCTCCTTTGTATGCAGGCTTTTACCTAGTTGCTAATAAACTCAGCCGCGGAGAAGAAGTCATCTATCCCGATTTTTTTGCTGGATTTCGATTTTGGATTCCTGCAGCGGTTGTGTCCTTACTTAGCCAAACCCTGATTGCCTTGGGTTTGATAGCCTTGATTATCCCTGGGATTTACTTGGCAGTAAGCTACCTTTTTGCGATTCCTATGGGGATTTTTGGAGGTTTGGATCCATGGGCAGCCATGGAGTGGAGTAGAAAATTGATCACACGGAATTGGTGGCGATTTTTCGGACTGCTGCTCATTTTGGTGGTACTCAACCTTCTAGGACTAGTGTTGGCTGGGATTGGTTTGCTCTTAACTATCCCACTCACCTTTTTGGTCCTGTACGTGGTCTTTGAAGAATTGACTCGAGAGGTATTCTCTGAAGAGGATTCTTCAACTACTCATGGGTAAGAATCATCGCTTCCAATCGGTTTCTGCATTTTTCAGTAAATTCTTCCACCTCATTCTTGTTGGAGCTGGTTGGAGGAATCATGGGCTTAGAAAAGTAAACCTTTATTTTTCCAGGTTTGAGTAGGATTGAACCTCTTTTCATCAATTGATCCGCGCCGATGACGGCCATCATCAGAATGGGGGTTTGGGTTTCTATAGCCAACCGAAAGGCTCCTTTTTGGAAAGGGAGGAGGGTTTGGTTCGTGTTGTTGCGGGTTCCTTCCGGAGCGACTACCACAGAAATGCCTTTATTGAGTAAGAGCATGAGTTTTCCCAAACTTTTATGCCTTGATTCAGGGTTGCTTCGATCCACCCATACTGCCAATTTGCTGACTACAGTAGCAAAAATTGGAATCTTCGAAAGTTCCTTTTTTCCAATAGCCCGTACTCGGTGAGGAACCACCATGGGAATCAAGGGTGCATCCAGGTTGGATCTGTGGTTAAAAATGTAGATGTAAGCCTGTTTGAGATCGATGTGCTCTTTGCCATGTATTTCATAGCGAATCCCTGTTAAAAAAGACCAAGCGCCAACCCAGAAACGGATGAAAACAAAAGAGATGATATCTCCACGTGGATGAATCAGTAAGGGGATAAGGACGAAAAGCCCAACAAGCAGCATGAGCACAAAAAAAAGAAGAGCTGCATAGGCTGTATAGATCCATTGAAAGAACTTGATCATTGGAATTTCTTTGTTAGATTTGGGTTCGTAAAAAATCTTTCACTCTTTGCTTGCAAGCCCCGGTTTTCTATCGGGGCTTTTTTTATTCTCAATTTTAGGGGGAATCAGGCTAAAGTCCAAGATACAGGTGATGTTTAGCCTTCACTAATTTTCTTTAGGATTTATTTTCAATTCAATAAAACCCTTACCTTTGCAGTCCATTCGAGTGAATGGAGCGTTTTGGAAATTCCTCACGCTAAGTTTTAACCCAAAAACTCCTTCCCCATGACTCTAGGGAAGCGGGTCAATCAGAGTCGTATTAATATGTCTAGTACAAAAGAATTTAACTGGGACGATTTCAGCACAAAAGGATTCGGAGATGGCTATTCCAAGGAGCAGCGCGCTCAAATGGAAGCTATGTATGCGGGTACCTTGAGTGAGATCACTGAAAAAGAAGTGATCAAAGGAGTTGTAGTAGGAGTAAACGACAAGGATGTAATCATCAACATCGGTTTCAAATCAGATGGTCTTGTGCCACTTTCTGAATTCCGTGACCTGGCTAGCATTAAAGTTGGCGACGAGGTAGATGTATTCATTGAAGAGCAAGAAAATGCTTTGGGTCAGTTGATCCTTTCCCGTAAGAAGGCTAAGATCGTTCGTGCATGGCTTGACATTGAGGCAGCCTTGGAAAATGATAGCGTTATCGAAGGTCTTGTGAAGCGTAGAACTAAGGGTGGTTTGATCGTAGATATCTACGGTGTAGAAGCCTTCTTGCCAGGTTCTCAAATCGACGTGAAGCCTATCCGTGATTTCGATATCTATGTAGGTAAGAAAATGGAAGTGAAGGTGGTGAAAATCAACCACACCAACGATAACGTAGTTGTTTCTCACAAAGTATTGATCGAGAAAGATCTAGAGAAGCAAAAAGCAGAGATCCTAAACAACCTAGAGAAAGGTCAGGTATTGGAAGGGGTGATCAAAAACATGACCAACTTCGGTGTATTCATCGATTTGGGAGGTGTAGATGGTCTACTTCACATCACCGATATCTCTTGGGGTCGTATCAACCATCCAGAGGAAGTATTGCAGCTTGACCAAAAGGTTCAAGTGGTGGTACTTGACTTTGATGACGAGAAGCGAAGAATTTCTTTGGGCATGAAGCAATTGAGCGCTCACCCATGGGATTCCTTGGCTTCAAGCCTAGAGGTTGGTTCTCGAGTGAAAGGTAAGATTGTAAACGTAGCTGATTACGGTGCATTCTTGGAATTGGCTCCAGGTGTAGAAGGTTTGATCCACGTGTCTGAAATGAGCTGGTCTCAGCATTTGAGAAACCCTGCTGACTTTGTAAAAGTAGGCGTTGAAATCGAAGCTGTAGTATTGACACTAGATAAGGACGAGCGCAAAATGTCTTTGGGTATCAAGCAATTGACTGAAGATCCTTGGACTAAGGGCGATATGTCTGCTAAGTATGCAGTGGGCACCAAGCACAAAGGTGTAGTGCGTAACTTGACCAACTTCGGACTTTTCCTTGAATTGGAAGAAGGAATCGATGGATTGGTTCACGTATCTGACTTGTCTTGGACCAAGAAGATTAAGCACCCATCTGAATTTGTGAAAGTTGGAGATGAGCTAGATGTAGCGGTTCTTGAACTTGATGTAGAAAATAGAAGATTGGCCCTAGGTCACAAGCAGTTGGAAGAGAATCCATGGGATACTTTTGAAACCTTGTTCCCTATCGGATCTGTACATAAGTGCATTGTAAACTCTAAAAACGATAAGGGTGCAGTTCTTGAACTTCCTTACGGACTAGAAGGCTTTGCAACCGTGAAAAACTTGGAGAAAGAAGATGGCTCTCAAGTTGAAGTTGGAGAATCAGTAGAATTCAAAGTGACTGAGTTTTCTAAGGACGACAAGCGAATTGTACTTTCTCACACGGCTATGTTCAAAGAAGAAGCAAAGGCTCCTAAGAAGGCTGCTGCTCCTGCCAAGAAGAAAGAAGAAGCTACTGAGCTTCCTGCACAGGCTGAAAAGTCCACCTTTGGTGACATCGATGCCCTTGCTGAATTGAAAGAAAAGATGGAAGGCAAGAAATAATTTTGCCTGAAACTTTGACTATAAAAACGCCAGCAGAAGCTGGCGTTTTTTTTTGTGCTTACCCCAAATTCCGGGTGGATAACTGGATGCGAACGGGGGAGGTATAACAAAAAAAAAACACCCTCTGGGTGTTTTTTTTGAGGTCGCGAGCGGATTCGAACCGCTGTACGAGGTTTTGCAGACCTCTGCCTAGCCACTCGGCCACGCGACCCTTAATTGGAATGCAAATTTAGAGATAATCTTGGCTTCTACAAACCTAAGCGTAGAGTTTTCCGAGGTATTTCTTCTGAAATTTTGACGGTTAAACGTGCCCTCTGGGAAAATAGACTTTCGGCAATAATTCTAAAAAGTGAAAAGGACATCTCTCAGGTGTTAAAAAATCTATTATTTATAATTATTCTAAATAATTTATCCTTCCGAATTTGGTGTGTAATTCACTGAAATACAGCACAGTAGTTTCGCTTTTTTTTAATCCTTTTTCTGTAGTAGAATCCCAATCTCTTATTTGAAAAATTAAGCCTCAATAGTACCTTTGCAGGGGTTACTGAGAACCGTTTAAACTATTTAATAGCAATAATATGTTATCCAAACGCTCGTTAGTAGGGATTCGATTGAATTTCCAGACACTGGCAGTGCTGTTTTTCATGTTGATGGGAGTTTCAGCGTATGCTGCTGATCCCGCCGTGGCAAGCAGTGATGAAGCAATTGCAGCTGGTAAGACTGTATTTAATGCCAATTGTAAGCAATGCCACAAGCTCGATCAAAAAAACGTAGGCCCTGCACTTAGAGGGATCACTGATCGCCAATCCATTGCCTGGGCAAAGAGCTTTATCAAAAATTCACAAGCTGTAATTTCATCAGGGGACGCCTATGCTACTGCTCTTTACAAGGAGTATAGCAATACCGTGATGCCTTCTCATGAGTTTTTGAGTGATACAGACTTGGATAATATCCTATCTTATATCGAGCATGGAGATAAGGTTGATCCTGCGGCCGCTGCTGCTGCTGGTGATGCTGCTGCTACGGCAGGAGATGGTGCTGCCGCAGCAGGATCAGGAATCCCTAACGAATACCTAAGCATCATACTAGGTGTATTGGTGTTTATCTTGCTCCTTATTTTGATTGTTCTTGGTTTGATCGTTACGGTACTGACCAAATACATCAACAAGCAAGACCTTCCAGAAGAAGATAAGGAGTTTGTTTCTCAGAAAACCAATTTTGGCAAAATCCTAAAAAGTGACGCGGTGATTATTCTAGTTACCGCTTTGGTAGTTGCTTTTGTAGCTAAAACCGCAATTGATGGTTTGTATTCTGTAGGAGTGCAGCAAGGATATGCTCCGGCACAGCCTATTGCATTTTCCCACGCTTTGCATGCTGGACAATATGAAATTGCTTGTCAATACTGCCATACCGGCGTGGAAATTGGTAAATCAGCCAACATTCCTTCTGCAAACATTTGTATGAATTGCCATACGCACATCCAAAATGTGGGAGGCAAAGAAGGTATTTCTCCTGAGATCCAAAAGATTTACAATGCGGTCGATAAAAACCAGCCGATTGAATGGGTACGTGTCCATAACTTACCTGATTTGGCCTATTTCAACCATGCTCAGCACGTTGCAGTGGGTGGTGTGGAATGCCAAACTTGCCATGGTCCTATCCAGGAAATGGAAGTGGTTGGACAGCATAGCTCATTGACCATGGGTTGGTGTATTGATTGTCATAGACAAACTGAGATTGCTACTGAAGGCAATGTGTATTACGACAAACTGGTTCAACTTCACTCCACTTCCAAAGATGCTTTGAAAGTGAAAGACATCGGTGGTCTAGAGTGTGCTAAGTGCCACTATTAATTCCTTATCCTTTTGAAAATTCATTCCTAGAAATAAAATGAAGGAAACTAAAAAAACCTACTGGAAAGGGCTCGAGCAACTTAGCAACGATCCGGAGTTTGTTAAAAATGCCGACCGTGAGTTTGCAGAACTTCCTAGTTCTTTAAACGAAGATGGTAGCTCCTCTCGAAGAGATTTCCTAAAATTGATGGGTTTCAGTTTGGCAGCAGCTTCCTTGGCCGCTTGCGAAGCTCCTATTCGTAAGGCAATTCCTTATGTGAATAAGCCTATAGACGTCAATCCATCTATCCCGAATTACTATGCCTCGACCTTCTCCTCAGGAGGGGACTATGCATCTATCGTGGTAAAAACAAGAGAAGGTCGTCCAATCAAAATTGATGGGAATGAACTTTCTCCAATTACGAAAGGAAAAGTAAATGCGATCGTAGAAGCTTCTGTTTTGTCTCTTTATGATAAGCAGCGTGTAGCAAGCCCTATGCTTGCGGGTGCAGCTTCAGATTGGGCTAAAGTGGATGCGCATGTTAAATCCAAATTGGCGACAGCTGGAACGGTAAAGATTGTAACCAATACAATTCTTTCACCTTCTACCGAAAAAGCCTTGCAGGAATTTAGTGCTGCTTATGGTGGAGCTGAAGTTGTTGTTTACGATTCCATCTCCAACTACGGAATAACGAAGGCCTCTGAAGTTTTTTATGGTCAGGCCATTCTTCCTTCCTACCACTTTGACAAAGCAAAAACCATCGTATCCTTTGGCGCAGATTTCCTAGGAACTTGGATTTCCCCAATTGAATTTGCAGGTGCTTACGCCAAAACAAGAAAAATTAGCAAGGACAAGGCAGAAATGTCTCGTCACTTCCAGTTTGAATCCAACCTATCCTTGACGGGTGCGAATGCGGATTACCGTACACCAATCAAAGCCTCTCAATCTGGCCTTGCTGTTTTGGCCCTATACAATGCCATCGCAGCGAAAGCCGGTGTAGCTACTGTAGGAGGAGCGAAAGTAGAGGTGGCACATCTAGATAAGGCTGCCAACGAACTATGGGCATCAAAAGGTGCTTCCTTAGTAGTTTCTGGTTCCAATGATCCTAACGTACAGGTAGTTATTCATGCGATCAACGAATTGTTGGGCAACAATGGTGCTACTGTAGATTTTTCAACGCCTGTATACTATAGAAAAGGGAACGATGCGCGCATGAACCAATTTATCACTGAATTGAAAAGTGGTTCTGTTGGTGCGGTTATTTTCTACAACTGTAATCCAGTATACGATCACCCGCGTGGTGCTGAACTAGCTGCTGGAATTGCAAAAGCAAAATTGAGTATTGCTACCAATGGTACCTTAGATGAAACTTCTTCTTTGGTTCAAGTGGTTGCTCCAGATCACCATTTCTTAGAGTCTTGGAACGATTTCCAACCTAAGAAAGGACAATATTCCTTGGCTCAGCCAACTATTTCTCCCTTATTCAAGACCCGTCAAGCACAGGATTCATTCTTGACTTGGGCAGGTTCTACTGTTGCTTATTACGATTACATCCAAGCAAATTGGACTGCTACGTTGTTCCCAGTACTGGGTGCAGGGGTAACATTCCAAGAATTCTGGGACAGAGCAC
>CAYNIK010000012.1:0-14567 GCA_964397145.1 uncultured Limnohabitans sp. | reverse complement strand
ATCAATATTGGTGGTTTTATCGCACCATTAGCTTGTGCTACAGTTGCGGAATACGATATGCATTTAGGCTTTGGTCTAGCAGGGCTAGGAATGATCTTTGGCTTAATTCAATACAAATTGACTGGAAGTTCATTGGATGGTTATGGTGAGGTTCCTGTGGTACAAACTACTGCTGAACAGCAAGCGCAAAAGAAATTGAAAACGGTAACCTCCCTGATTGGGTTGGTTGGTTTGGTGGTAATTGGGGTTTTATTTTCTGGCATTGTTTCGATCGATGCTGCGGCAATTGCGAAATCCTCAGGCCTAGTCATTGCACTTGTTGCTGCTGGGTACTTGGGCTATGTAATTGCTTTTGGTGGTCTGAATAAAGCGGATAAAAACAAAGTAGGAGTGATTGCTATCCTCTTCTTTTTCTCAGCCATGTTTTGGTCCGGTTTTGAACAAGCTGGATCTACGCTCAATCTATTTGCAGAACGCTTTACTGATCGGCAGGTATTGGGCTGGGAAATCCCTACAGGGTATTTCCAATCTATTAATTCCTTATTCATTATCATCTTTGCACCTTTCTTTGCTGCGCTATGGGTTTGGATGGGACGTAAGAATTTGGAGCCTAGCTCCCCATTAAAATTCATTTTTGGATTAGCGATGTTAGGGGTGGGATTCTTTGTGATGTATTTCGCAACTAAGATTGCTGCTTCTGGTGAATTAGCCGCGCCAAGCTGGTTGATTATTACTTTTTTGCTCCACACCTTTGGAGAATTGAGTTTGTCGCCTGTAGGGCTTTCCCTAGTGACCAAATTAGCTCCTAAAGGATATGGTGGTCAAATGATGGGGATATGGTTCCTTTCCGTGGCCTTGGGTAACCTGTTTGCAGGCTTAATTGCCGGTGAAGCGAGTGGGGGATCTGAGGAAGGGCTTGCTGCCATGCCTGATCAATTTATGTTGATTGTGTATACGGTGATGGGATCTGCATTAGTACTTCTCTTACTGAAGCCTCTCTTGCGAAAAATGATGGGTGAAGTTCATTAACTTCAAATAAGATATTCTTTCAAAAAGGCTGTCCCAGGGGATGGCCTTTTTTTGTATCAAGTAACACTTGTACCAAGTACAATGTACTAAGTACAAAGTAGGGATTCATGTACTATCGCAAATAGTGCTTCGAAAGTATCATATCTTCCTGCTGTAAGTTGGGTACACGGTACTCTTGATACTTTATACTATCAAAATGTCGAATGTCCAACGCTGATTTAGGAATGGTGAAGCAAGGATTCGTGCTCTGAACCAAATGGTGCTTCTAAAGGATCTTGCCTGACTGCTGTTAGTTGGTTACACGGTACTTCCTAGGTTTTACATCTTGCTACTTGATACTTTATACTATCAAAATGTCGAATGTCCAATGCTGATCTAGGAAAATGGTGAAGTAGGGGATTGTGTTCTGATCCAAATGGTACTTCTAAGGGCTCTTGCCTGCCTTCGGATGACAGGGTACATGGTACTTTGTAACTAGTACAAAAAAAAGAGGCTGCTCTTTCGAACAGCCTCAATATTAGAAAGTGGTTTTGATTAGTTCAAGAACTCATCAAATGTCAAGCTCACATAGTACATGGAACCTACAGTTGGGTTACCCCATGCTTGTCTGTATCCAGTGCTGTTGAACAAGTTAGATCCACCGATTTTCAAGATAGACTTCAATGCCTTCATTTTTACGCTCATTTGCGCATCGAAAGTTCCGAAAGCAGGCATCACAGACAATTGTCTTGAAGATACCGCTGGAGCTACGAAAGAAGACTGCCAAACAAACTCACCCTGCCATCTGTAAGACATGGAGAAACCAATGTTCTTAACCACCTCACGATTTGCAAAGTTCACTACATAACGGTACTCAGGAGTGTTGAAAGAAGGCTGGAATCCAGTTGCTGACAACTTCTCAAGGTCTTGAAGGGTGTTGTAAGACACGTTACCTCCAAGGGTGTAGTTTTTAGGCAATTTGTAATCTGCACCAAATGCCCATCCCCAAGACTTAATCGTCTCAGTTCTGTTTACAGGCATGGAGTAGATATTTCTGGTGTTGGCGCTCAACAAATTAAGGCCAAGGGTAGAAGCAGGGCTTGTTGCTACGAAATTCTTATCCTGTACCAATACTTGGCCACCGATAAAGTTTTCAAAGCTATTGAAGTAGGCATAGGCATCGATCAATAGTTTGTTTGCAAACAATCCTTTGTATCCAATCTCATATGATCTAACCACTTCTGGCTTGAATTCGGATGGCTTGAATGGAGTTAGCTTACTTCTATTTGCTGCTGCCGCGTTAGCAGGCACCAATTGAGCTGCAATTTGAGGTACAATGGTTGGTACCAAAGCTGCAATCGCTGCAGGAGCCTGAGCTGCTGGAATCTGACCAGCAAGCACTTGCTGAGTCACGATATTTGTCGCTTGAGTAATTGCCAATTGAGTAGCCTGTGCAATTGTAGCTTGGTAAACTGGGGAAGAAGGCTGGGTATCAGCTAATACTGCTCCACCGAAGTTAGTTACGGTAGCCAGGGTATATACTGGGTTGGTAGCGAAGTTGTAACGATTTCTAAACAAAGGTAGACCACCGATCAAACGTGCCTGAGGAGTTACCAAGTCAATGTATTGGTCTTGTGTAGTTGGTATACGGAAACCAGTTTGGTAAGAAGCACGGAAGTTGTGAGTTCCTGCGGTGTACACACCGGATACTCGTGGAGACAACTGACCTTTAAAGTTTTCGTTCTTATCGTAACGAGCAGAAGCAGTTAATCTAAACTTATCATTGAATAGAGATTTAGCACCTTGAAGGTAAGCTCCATGTTCCTTGATGGTGAATTCATCACCATTCTCGTCTGTCGCAAATAGTGTTTTTTCAGAATCCAATTGGTACGTTCTGAAGTTTGCTCCCATTACAAAGTCTGCCCACTTGATGTTGGTAAACTGATAAGAACCTTCAACATGGTACAAGTTGGTCTTATCGACAAACTTTGCACCTACACCCTGCGCATTACCTGGGATAGGACGATTGATCACTGCATTTTTTGCTGCTTCAAAAGCAGGAGTGCCAGGAAGTAATCTTCCCTGATCTGCAAATGCTCTTGCAGCATCGTGCGCCATGGCATTGTCCAAACCTCTTGCTCTAGCTTGAGCAAATGCTCCTACATACTGAGGGAACCAGGTAGTACTTGGCTTCCATGCTTCGTTGATACCTTGAGCAGCAATACCCACAGCAAACGCGTCACCAGAACGCTCTTGCGTAGTGTAACCTCTCAAGAACCAGTTTGCACCTTTCAATTCAGCCTTGTACTGACCCAATTTGAAGTTGGCAATGGAGTAACGGTCCGCACCGGTATATACCGTGGTACCAAAACCATAGTTACCTTGAATGATAGCTTCTACACGGTCATTGATTCTGTAATGCAATGCAGCATTTAATTTCAAAGATTTAGTGCCATAATCTGCCAAATCAGATTCTCTGTAACCTGTTCTAGATACAAATGTCTGTGGAATCAATGGAAGAACAGCAGCAGGGAGTGCACCTGCAGCAACCATGCTTTGAGCCGTGGTAAACATGTTGACGTTTGTTTCGTCACCATAAATGTTTACACCATTGTAACCTGGGTTAGAAATACGATCACCTTTGTTGATGCGAGAAGCATTCAACAAAGACTGATCTCTGAAATCATTTGCCTGCCAGTCATCAGCCTTTAAGTACTGTACATTCACTTTGAATGCAAGTTTGTCGTTAATTGCCTTTGCGTAGCGTGCACTGAAATCATAGAAACCAGTTCCTTGAGTAGTTCTATCTTTTTGATCCATCAAGCCAGTTCTTACACTTGCAGAAAGACCTTGGTATTGGAATGGATTTTTTGAGTTCATCAATAGGATACCATTGATTGCGTTTGGTCCATAAAGTGCAGAAGCAGCACCAGGAAGCAATTCAACGCTTTCTAGATCCAATTCAGAAATACCTACAATGTTACCTACTGAGAAGTTAAGACCTGGAGCTTGGTTATCCATTCCATCAATCATTTGAACCGTTCTCACGTTACCATTGGCGTTGAAACCTCTAGTATTAAATGATTTGAAGGTCAAAGATTGTGTGCTCATTTCTACACCCTTCATGTTGTTAAGGGCATCGTAGAAACTAGCCTGAGGCACATCGCGGATTGCAATGATGTCCATTTTCTCAACAGAAACAGGGGATTTCAAAATACTTTCTTCCACTCTTGAAGCCGAAACAACGACCTCTTGACCTAGAATAGTAGCTTCGGATAGTTCAACCGAAAGGTTGGAAATTCCTCCAGTGATTTCAACTTCCTTAGAACTGAAACCAACCATGGAGAACACCAAAGTAAATGGAGGTTCTTGGTTTACATTTAAGGTAAACTTACCGGAAAGGTCAGTAATTGTTCCAATTACTTTTCCTTTCACAAGGATGTTTACCCCTACCAATGTTTCCTTCGTGTCCGCATCAGTGACCGTACCGGAAATGGTAGTCTGAGCTAGTGCAACGGATGTTCCTAATGCTAGGAATACTACCGCTGAGAGCACTGAACTCCAGATTTTCTTGGTAAAATTTTTCATAGGCTAATTTTGTAAAATAGTTAAGATGGTTTTTGAATTAAGGTGAATCCAATCCAATTATTCGAAATTTATAGGAAAAAGGTAATTTTCTATCGTTTTCTAATAAAAAAAAACAGCAATCACAATACTTTGATTTTTATTATTTTTCAAAAAAGCGCTATTAAATTTTAATTATGATATTTAATTCTAAATATTTTGAAAATAATTAAAATATAATCAATTTTTATTGCTGATAGCTAAATCGGTAATTTACTAGAAATGTAGGTGGAAGTTGCTTAAACAGCTTCCTATTCTTGGGATTTTGTTAGTTGGATGCTTTTTTATTTTCCTCGTTAACATGCTTAACCAATCGGTCACATAAGTCTTTGATCTCCTCAGACATGTACTCGTCTCCCGTGCTATTCAAAATGGTTTGTGCCATACCACCTAGGATGTCGATGTAAAAACGCTTCATCTCTACAACTGACATCTCATCGGTCCACAAATCTATTCGAAGGGTAGAGTGGTTGAGGTTATCCCAAACATTCAAACTGATACTCTTAGTGGATTCGACTCCTTCACCTTCCTTATCAGAAGCATCCCAGTGTATGGCTTTGGGGAGATTAGCTTCATCTAATTCAATTTGAAAGTTGATTTCTGATTTTTTCATACGATTTATTAACTAGTTTTTTTTACTTATGGATTAAGAATTAATCAAAGGTCATTTCTGGGATTTCACCTCTCACGATTAATTTACCTGCTGTTTTAGCCTTAATTTCTTCTACGGTTATTCCTGGAGCACGTTCCAAAAGCACAAATCCCCCCGAAGGATCAATTTCCAATACCGCTAAATCCGTGACAATTTTTTTGACACAGCGAATCCCTGTGAGCGGTAGGGAACAAGTAGGCAATAATTTGGAATGTCCATCTTTTGAGCAGTGTTGCATTGCAACAATTATGTTTTTTGCGGAAGCCACTAAATCCATTGCTCCGCCCATTCCTTTCACCATTTTTCCTGGAATCTTCCAATTGGCAATGTCTCCATGCTCAGAGACTTCCATAGCCCCTAGGATAGTTAAATGCACATGGCCGCCTCGAATCATGGCAAAGGATTGGGCTGAATCAAAAATTGCTGAACCAGGCAACATGGTAATTGTTTGCTTTCCTGCATTGATGAGATCGGGATCGACATCTGCTTCTTTTGGGAAAGGCCCAATGCCCAATAGTCCATTTTCAGATTGTAAGACCACATCCAAATGAGCTGGAATGTAATTCGCAACTAGGGTAGGGATACCTATGCCTAGATTAATGTATTGCCCATGTTCAACTTCTTGGGCTATGCGTTGTGCGATTTGTTCTTTAGTTAACATGGGGTTTGAAAAGTTTCTGGTGGTGAAATGACTTGCTTACGGGTTGTTGACTTTCAAGCCGTGACCGTTCGCTGCTCAATTCGTTTTTCATACTTTTCTCCCTGAAATATACGCTGAACGTAGATGCCAGGCGTATGCACTTCATTGGGATCTAAGGTACCAATTGGGACCAATTCCTCTACTTCAGCAATGGTGATTTTGCCTGCTGTAGCCATCATGGGATTGAAGTTTCGAGCTGTTCCTTTAAAAATCAAATTTCCAGCTGTATCTCCTTTCCACGCTTTTACTAAGGAAAAATCTGCCGTCAATGCAGTTTCCAATAAATAAAGCTTTCCATTAAACTCACGTATTTCTTTTCCTTCTGCTACCTCGGTACCTACTCCTGCAGGTGTAAAAAAGGCTGGAATTCCAGCGCCACCCGCACGAATACGTTCTGCTAAAGTGCCTTGAGGAACTAGTTCCACTTCCAATTCCCCTGATAAAAGTTGTCGCTCAAACTCATCGTTTTCCCCCACATAGCTCGAAATCATTTTCTTCACCATGCGTTTTTGAAGAAAAAGACCAATGCCAAAATCATCTACCCCAGCATTATTGGAAACGATGGTTAGGTCACGAACTTCTTTTTTTAATAGGGCGGAAATACAGTTTTCAGGAATCCCACTCAATCCAAAGCCTCCCATCATGAGCACGGCCCCATTGGAAATATCCGCTACTGCCTCTTCTGCGTTTTTTACGGTTTTTAAAATCATAGCATTTGGGTTTATAGAATAAATATAGCGCGTTCACGGTCTATCAACAACTGATTTTTGAGAGCTTCTAAACTTTCAAACCTTTTTTCTTCGCGCAGAAATTCTTGAAAAAAAATAAGTAGTTCTTGACCATATAAATCACCATCAAAATCAAGCAGGTGTGCCTCAATCGTTTTTTCCGCCCCAGCCACGGTTGGACGGTCCCCAATATTTAAAATAGCCTTGTATCGAACGGCATTGACTTCTGCATGGACCGCATAGGCACCATCACGTGGGAGTAGTTTGGCCGATTCTTCAACTTTAATATTTGCGGTAGGAAATCCAATAGAGCGCCCGATTTGTTGCCCCTTGACCACCTGACCACTTAGTTGATAGGGTCTTCCTAAATATTTATTGGCTGTGCAAACATCTCCTTGAGCAAGGGCTGTCCGAATCTTGGTACTCGATACGCCCAAGTCGTCTACATCCTGTCTGGATATTTCTTCAATAGCAAATCCAAAAAGATGACTATGGCTTTGGAGATAATCAAAGCTTCCTTCTCTGTTTTTTCCAAACTTATGGTCATAGCCAATAACCAAAGTTTTAGTTTGAATGCCATCTACCAAAATTTCTCGGATAAATTCCTCCGAACTCATTTGGGATAATTCTTTGGTGAAAGGAAGTATGATTAAATGATCCAGACCCATTTCTTCCAATAACTTTACTTTTTCGGAAAGGGTGGTAAGCAGGCGAAGGCTTTGGTCTTCAGGCTTTAGAATTACGCGGGGGTGAGGCCAGTAGGTGAGGAGCACAGTTTCGCCTTGCTTCTGTGCTGCCAATTCTTTGATCCGTTCAAGGATTTTCTGGTGACCCAAATGCACCCCATCGAAGGTTCCTGAGGTAACTACAGAGTAATGAGGTGGATGAAAATCAGATAGTTGGTGATAGATTTTCATTGGGCCTAGATTTAATTTCTTCTACCAAATCCAAAACCTCCTTTGCATCCGTCAAGGAATAGGTTCCGATTCGAGTTCTACACAAGGACTTTAAGTAGGCACCTACACCTAAACTTACGCCCAGATCACGAGCCAAACTTCGAATATATGTGCCTTTAGAACAGCTAATCCGAAAATCGATTTCCCCATTTTCAAATCGACAAATTTCAAATTCTCGAACTTCTACTTGTCTTGGGTTCATTTGAACCTCAATTCCTAAGCGAGCAGAGGCATACACCCGTTTGCCATCCACCTTTATCGCCGAATGCATGGGAGGGATTTGAAAAATGGCACCAGTTAATTGCAAAACTGCCGCTTGCACCTGTTCCAAAGAAATCGATGAGGGATCTGCCACTGAAATAATCGGCTTTTCTAAATCGAAAGATTCTGTGGTAGCTCCAAGAACAAATGTGCCGGTGTATTCTTTTTCCTGTCCCATAAACCCCTCAATCTGCTTGGTCATTTTACCAGCGCATACGATAAGTAGACCCGTTGCCAATGGGTCAAGCGTCCCCGCATGGCCTACTTTTTTGATACGTAAGGCGTTTCTGACTTTTTTGACCACATCGAAGGAAGTCCATTCAAGTGGTTTGTTGATCAGAAATACTTCACCGTAAGCTTCTTGCTGCATGGGAAAGGGGAGACCTTAGCTTAGTAGGTAAATTTTAGGATTTGGATGGCTTGGCAAAAATAGCGTAGAACTCCATTATAAACCCCGATAGGGTGATTATCGGTCCTAGTGTTAGTCCCATGAAACCGTTGCCATTTGGAGCGGTATCCATCCCCATGATGACAAAACCAATCACAATTAAACCCAAACCTAGAAATAGAAGCAGGTAATTTTTTTTAGAAAAAGGAAAGGAAGTGTTGCTCATGGATTAATAGAGTTCGTCCAAAGACATGTTTAAATATTTATTGACAGCACGTAAGGTACTAAATCCAGATAGGATCCCCCCCATAATCGATAATGCGACAAAAAGTAATAGCATCAGCTCTGTATTTTGTAAGGCAGCAAACCCCTCAATATTTCCTTTGGTATATTCAAGCAAACCATAGAGGATGCCAGAGGCCAAGATACCAGCTAGTACTCCAAATGCAAATGCTCGGATTAGAAAAGGCTTACGAATAAACCCACGAGTAGCCCCAACCAATTGCATGGATCGGATCAAAAAACGTTGGGAAAAGAGTGCCAATCGGATGGTATTGTTGATCAGCATGATGACCGTTACAATTAGGATGAGAATAAAACCACCCATGATAAGCGAAACTTTAAACAAATTCTTATTGATAGAATCCACTAAGTCGGTCATGTAGGATACTTCAAACACCCCAGGCACCGTTTCTAATTCCTTTGCAATTCCGGTAAGCTGCTCCGAACTTTGAAATTCCTCAGCCACAGCAAAAACATAACTGTCTCGTAAGGGATTGTCTTCTAAAAATTGAGTAAAGTCTTCACCTGTATTTTTAATAAAGGTTTCAGCAGCCTCCTTATTCGAAATAAATCGCAAATGTGTGCTGTCCTCCTTGGCCAAAACGAAGGGCCTTTCAGCTAAATTTTTACGAATTTCCGCTAGCTGTTGAGGACTTAATCCTTTATCCAAAAAAACTTGAATTTCGATATTCTCACGAATCATCTTGGTCAGAGAACTCGCTTGAATTAAAATGACTCCAAAAAGTCCCACGATGAAAAGTGATAAGGTCGTGCTAAACAGGACGCTTCCAAACTTAAAGTATCCGAGTTGTTTTTTTGTTTTTGCTGGATTGGCCATGAAATATCAAATTCTACTCAAAAATAGAAAAGCTTACCCGATTTACCCAACAACCGTAGGAGAAAGGATGGGAATCACCCGATCTTGTGTTACCCCCCAGATTGAATCTGTTTTTTTCGCACGGATAGGAAAAAGACCGGTAAAGTTTCCAAAACTTGGTAAAACTAATTTGTCTTCCGAATAATGGAAACAAGGGATTCGTAGGGATTGCTTCGCTTTTCCTTTGAGAAGAATTCCCGGATGGATGTGACCGCAAATCGTAAGCATTCCTTTAGGAGGGGTAATTGGCTCATGGCTGAGAAGCAAGGATTCCAGAATTACTGAATTGGTATGAACTTGCAGATTTGATTCTTGGTAGAGGAAGGGGGGGAGAATATCATGGTTTCCGAGAACCAAATGAAAGGTTGGCTCCTTAAACTGACCCAAAAATGATAGTAAATCCTTCCATTGCTCATTCCATGCGCTGTGAAACAAATCTCCTAAAAAATAGATCTGGGCAGGGCCGTATTTTTTAATTAATTTCTCTATCCGGATGTAATCCAGGTCGTGAACTTGCTCTGGTATAGGAATTCCAGCTTTACGAAAATGAGCAGCCTTCCCAAAATGAAGGTCAGCAAGTAATAAAACCTTCAAGGAAGCTATCCAAACTGCTTTTTCTGGCAATAAGGTCAATTCCATTCCCTCATAATCAAAAACTATTGAATCCATAGGAATGTACACTACTCACAAAAAGCTAAACAAAATCATTTCGAATCAGTGATTCATAAAACTAGAAGAAATGAAAAAAGTTACCCTACCTACCACCTTTTTCTTTATTTAATCTCCTTGGTAAAAGCGATCAATTAACTTAGTAAGCTGATCGAATTCGATTAAGAAGGCATCGTGCCCTGCAGTGGATAAGATTTCTCCATAATTCCCATTGGGAACCAGCTCGCTAATTAAACGCGATTCTTCCGCAAGAAAGAGTAAGTCAGAATTTACCCCTACAGCTAATACACGAGCTTGAATGGCATTTAAGGACAATTCAATGCCCTGACGCCCTCTTCCAATATCATGACTATCCATGGCTTTGGTCAAAGCCCAGTAGGAGAAGGCTTGAAATCGCTTCGCTAGTTTTGAACCTTGATACTGCAAATAAGAAGCGGCTAAAAAGCCATCTATTTTTTCTACCGATTCTTTCTGTTTGACATTGATGTCGGTCGGATTTCTGTAGCTGAGCATGGCTACTGCTCGTGCTGCCTCAAGTCCTTTCACACCGGCGTTTGAATGGAGTTGTCCCCATGTGCTATCTGCAGCAATAGCCATGCGTTGGGCCTCATTGAATCCAATGACCCAAGGAGAAGTTTTTGCTGTTGAAGCAATGATGATGGCATGCTGAAGTTTTGAGCCCAGAATGTACGCCCATTCTAGTGCAACTTGTCCGCCTAAGGATCCACCAATTAAGGTATGAATCCGCTCAATTTTCAAATGCTTTCTTAGCCTTTCTAGACTTTCTGCCAAATCTCGGGTACTGCATACGGGGAAATCATAATAATAGGGGATACCTGTTGCTGGATTTTCACTTAAAGCATTAGTTGATCCATAGGCACTTCCAAGTAAGTTGGCACAGATAATAAAGTGGTCTGAAAAATTGTAGAGCGCATTTTCTCCAACCAAGCCACTCCACCAATCACCAACCTGTGCATCACCAGTAAGTGCATGTACTGCCCAAATCACATTGGATTGGTCTTCATTGAGTTCTCCATAGGTGGTATAGGCAATGGTATACTGCTCCAAAATCTGACCAGATTCTAGGATTAGGGGGGATGAAGAATGAAAAGACTGGGTTTTCATGATGAGAATTTACAGCTCTATTGAAAAAAAGGATCATTAGATTCTATTCCAATCTGGAATTCTTGGTGGATTAGTTAGGTGAATTTAGCAGCGATTCAATCGCCTGATCCATTTTTTGAAATTCAAATTTTGAACGAGCATTGTCTAATTTGGATTGAATCTCGGGGAGACATAGGTTTCCGATGCTTCCCTCATGGCTGTGAACCACCTGTTGTTGGTTAGGCACAAAGCGATTGGCTTCAATATCTCCACCTACTTGCTTGTAAGCATCTCGAAAGGGAATTCCTTGAAGTACTAATTCATTGACCACTTCCACAGAAAAGAGATGCATGTAAAAAGGATCGTCCAAGATATTTTTTCGTACTTGGATGGATTGTAACATAAACTTGCTCATTTGTAGACAAGATTTAAGTGTACTAAGCGCAGGAAAAATCTCCTCTTTAAGCAGTTGCATGTCCCGATGGTAACCCGTGGTCAAGTTTCCTAAAAGCTGTCCAATGGTGGATGGAAGGCCTTGAATCTGGTTTGTTTTAGCACGGATCAATTCGAATACATCCGGATTCTTCTTGTGTGGCATGATGCTGCTTCCCGTGGTCAGGTCATCGGGAAAGGAGATAAAAGCAAAATGCTGGTTACAAAATAAGCAGACATCCGAAGCCAATTTATTTAAGGTGCCCGCCATGCCAGCGAGTGCAAATGCAAGGGTACGCTCGGTCTTTCCTCTACTGTTTTGGGCGTTGATGACATTGTGATGCAAATCGCCAAATCCCAACAATTGGGTAGTCATGGTACGATTCAATGGAAAGCTTGAACCGTAACCAGCCGCTGATCCCAATGGGTTTTTATTGCTCAAGTCAAAAGCAACTTGCATTAATGCCAAATCCTCGCTTAAACTTTCTGCAAACGAACCAAACCATAAGCCAAAGGAGGAAGGCATGGCCAATTGGGTATGCGTATAGCCTGGCATCAAATCTTGTTTGTGATTCTCTGCCAATTGGATGAGCTGTGCTGCCAAGATACTTGCCTCATCCACTAGCTCTCGGATGGCATCGCGGTAAAACAATTTTAAATCCACCAAGACCTGGTCATTTCTACTTCTTCCACTATGCAGCTTTTTCCCTACTTCACCATAGCGCAGGGTGAGCAGCAACTCGATTTGAGAATGGACATCTTCGACACCGGGTTCGATGACAAATTTCCCCAGCTCAATCTCTTCGTATATCTCCTTTAATCCTCGTTGAAGTAAGGCATTCTCTTCTTTGGTCAACAACCCTATAGTAGATAGCATGGTCGCATGAGCCATAGAACCCAGCACATCGTAGGGAGCCAAAAGAATGTCGAACTCAGGATCTCTACCCACAGTAAATTGTTCTACCTCTATTTTGCTTGCTGTAGCTTTTTGCCAAAGTTTCATAGCGAATGACTTGGGTTAGTAAAATGGTTGGCGTAGGTTTCTAGAATATCGATATACCTAGTAATGCCATCCTGAATTTCGTGAAGGTAAATATATTCGTCTGCTGTATGGGACCGGGCAGAATCCCCAGGTCCAATTTTTACCGAAGGGTAGGGAATCAAAGCTTGATCGGATAGCGTAGGGCTACCGAAGGTTTCTAGCCCCAAGATTTTCCCCACTTCATGCAATACATGTCCTTCTGGTAAGCAGGAGGAGCGTAATCGCATGGATCGAGGAACCAATTTAGCCTCAAGTACCGTGCTCAATTCTTCCAAAACCTCCTCATGTGTATACAGTTCATTGACCCGCACATCCAAAACGTAGCGACAAAGTTCGGGTACCATATTGTGTTGATCGCCAGCCTGGATCACCGTACAGGATACTTTGGTAGGACCTAGAAAGGGAGATACTTTGGCAAACTTGTAGTTTTTGACTTTTTCCAAGTCAGCTAAGGCCAAATAAATAGCATTGATTCCTTCTTCCCGTGCGGCATGTCCAGCCTTGCCGGTTACTAATCCGTCAATCACGAGTAATCCCTTTTCTGCGATTGCTAATCGGAGTTGGGTTGGTTCTCCTACCACTACAAGTTCAGCAGGAGGCAGTATTTCTAAGAGGCTACTAATTCCATTTGGTCCAGATATTTCTTCCTCTGCTGAAGCGACAAGTAGCAAATTGAAGGGCAAATCTTTTCCAATAAAGTAGCAGAAAGTAGCAATCATGGCTACCAAGGGGCCACCTGCGTCATTGGAACCTAAACCTAATAGCTTACCATCTCTTTCGATGGGGGAAAAGGGATCCTGGGTATAGCCTGTATTTGGCTTGACTGTATCGTGGTGCGAATTAAGCCAAACAGTGGGTAGATTAGCTTGATAGGGTGAGGCAAACGCCCAAACATTGTTTCCTTGTCGCTGCGGTGATGCTCCTTTAGCGAATAAAAAATGTTCGATTACTTGAGCAGTTCCTTCTTCTTCCTTGGAAAAGGAGGGGATAGCGATTAATTGCTTGAGAAGTGCGATGGCTTCATTTTGTAGCGCTTCCATCAATACAAATCGTATCGTTGTCGTTCGATAATAGTACCCGCTTTTTTGCCCTTTACTGCCATCAGCAAGTTTTCTGCTTTGCCAATCCATACGCGTTGCACCCCTTGCTTCAAGGCTTCAAAGGCATTGTCCAACTTGGGAATCATGCCGGAATGAATCACATTTTCTTTACGAAGCTCTTTGTAAATGTCCTCGTTGATTAAGGGTATAATGGATTGCTCATTTTTCTCATCCACCAATACCCCGGGTTTGTTGAAGCAGAAATACAAATCTACATGGTGCTCAAGAGCCAAGCCAGTGGCTAGGGCAGATGCAATGGAATCCGCATTCGTATTGAGCAACTGTCCTTTTTGGTCATGGGTGATCGCATTGATTGCAGGAAGCAGTCCAACCTGTAACAATTGATGGAGTAAACCGGTATTGACTTCTTGAATATCCCCTACAAAACCATAATCGATGCCTTTGACAGGCCGCTTGATAGATCGAATGAGGTTTCCATCTGCTCCGGTCAATCCCAATGCGTTTACCTTCAGGGCTTGAAGTTTGGCCACCACGGTCTTGTTGATCAGGCCCGCATAGACCATGGTCACAATATCCAAGGTATCCTTGTCCGTAATTCGGCGACCATCCACCATTTCAGGCATGATGCCCATACTTTCACCAAATCTAGAAGCCATCACACCACCACCATGAACCAAGATTTTGTGTCCAGGAACTTTGCTAAAAATGCTTAAAAACTCATCCAGTTTTTCTGGGTAGTCAATTACGTTTCCGCCGATTTTGATGATGGAGATTTTCATAGGC
>CAYNIK010000011.1:0-15109 GCA_964397145.1 uncultured Limnohabitans sp. | reverse complement strand
AGGCGGAGAGCATCCAGCAGGCGGAGAGCATCCAAAGGATAACAGTTCCAAGGATACCCCTGCTTAATCTCAAAAAAAGAGGCTTTCTCCTATTCGAGAAAGCCTCATTTTTGATCAAGATTTACGCTGGAAGGTGAAGGTGGTGGGCGCTTTGATCTCCTTGCCATCCATCTCCAAATAGGGATACACTAGGAAATTGATAGGTCCAGCAGATGGGCCAGGGTTCAATTCTAGGTCCCTTCCTCGAGTAAACTCAATTCTATTGGCTGGATGTCTCCCAAAGTAATAAGTCGCCAAGGCAGTATACTTATTGGCTTCGCTGATGTCCACAGGCCACCATTTGCCATCTGCATAGAACTCCGCCCAACAGTGGTATCCGTCCATGCCCCCTTCGTTACGGTCCGAGGGAATGGACGCACCTATTCCAAAACGTGCAGGAATGCCCACCGATCGAGCCAAAGAAATAAAGTAGGAGTGGAAATCCGTGCAGTTTCCAGTTTTGGCGTCACAAGCATAATTTGAATCACCACGTCCAAAGTCCCCAAATTTCATGTAGCGCATCGTTTCGATGATGTAATCGTACAATCTACGTGCTTGAATCAAGTGAGATTCCTTGATTTTTTCTCCCAAAGCCTCCTTTGCTATTTCTTCAAAGCGGCCTCCTGTAGGCATCAATTTGTTTCCTGTAAGGTACACAGAGGTGTTGGGCAGCGATTCTGCATAAGGGCCTTTTTCGCTTCGGGTCACAGCATAAGAAATGAAAATCTGCTTTCCACTGTGTTCCGGCCCAAGATTCATGTAAAGGACCTCGTTTTTATTGGCCTGGTCTTTTATGACTTTACTCGGCACAGGCACCTTCTTTTCTAGGATTTTTACCTCTTGAAATGCATCCGACAGGGCTAGAGGAATCCAGATTTCTGCCGATTCGGTGAGGGTGGGTAGCGTGATGGTGTAGTAAAATTCGAAACTGTCTTTCCCTTCTTTCACCCCAAGGAGCGAATTGTCTGATTGGTCTAGCGGCATCTTGTACCAGGTTTTGTCTGCGTTTTGTTTCCAACTGTAATAGGGCTTACCATTCAGTTTGTGGACGGAGGTTTGCGTAATGTTCATCTCTCCAGATGTACCTTCCATAAAAAAGTCCACATCGTACACGTCCCCACTTTCGTCTACCAAGTCCACACAAGCAAAGTGGCTGTTGGGTCCCAAATTGGATAGGTATTCAGTATGAACTCGGACCAATTTCATCTTCAGATCATGATTTTCGTCTTTTACAAGGAAAAAGCCGCCATTCTCTTGTGTTTTGAGGGAAATGTAGTTTTTGATCTCTTGCTCGATTTCTGCAATGGCCAAAGGAGCTTTTGCTTGCTTTTCAGTTGCTTCCGGATTTTTGCAAGCTTGCATACCCAGTAGCATAAGCAAGGCAAGTACTATTCGGCAAGGGGAGCAGGAGGTAGGCATCATGGATAGTTAGGTTGGATTAACCCAATAGGGTGGATAAGATCAGGTAAAACAAAGAAGGACAAACCAAACAGCCCAATCCGGTGTAAAAGGTAGCAGTCACGGCGCCGTAAGGGACTAAGGTTGGGTCCGTGGCAGCTAATCCTGCGGCCACCCCACTGGTAGTTCCCATGATTCCTCCATAGGCCATGGCAGCAGCTGGAGAATTTAACCCAATCCAGTTGGCTAATGCAGGTGTCAGCATGGTGACAGCAATGGCCTTCACCACTCCCGTTCCGATACTCAAGGCAATGATTTCTGAGGAAGCGCCTAGTGCACCTCCGGTAATCGGGCCTACAATGTAGGTGCAGGCTCCAGCTCCAATTGTACATAGGCTAACTGCATCGCGGTAGCCCATCAGCCAACCTATAGCCACTCCAAAGCCGAAAAACAGGCCAATGCCTAGGATCAAGGACAGTAAGCCTAGCATACCGCTCTTGCGGATCAACAGAAAGCTTGCACCCGTAGCCGTAGCGACGATGGCAAAATCCCGGTACATGGAGCCTCCAAGTATGGAAAGTCCTTTGAAATAAGAAAGGTCCGAAAGTCCTTGTTCGCCTTCTGCAAAAAGCCCACCCACATACCCCAATACCAATGCCAGACCAATTGCCAACGCTGATCCCGGGATTCGTCCTTTCAGTGCTTTCTTTGAAAATACATCTGTCGCCCAAGTCAGCAGGCCAACAAAGAGGAAGGCCACAATCAATCCATTCTTGTCTAGTATGACTTCGAGTTCCTTCATTTTTCAGGATTTACTTGCTTAAGAATAATTTTTATAAAGCCAAATGCAAGGAATACGGGTAAGGTACCTGCCAATACTGCAACCAGTCCAGAAGAAAGTGCTGACTTGACGTTCAAACTTGCAGACATGGCAATTACAATGGGGATGTAGAGTTTGTTCCAAAATTCCAGTCCAAAAGCCAATTCTTCTTTCCACCAGCCTTTATTGCTCACGTACTCTTTGCTGATTAGTAAGAATACCATGGCAAATCCAACTCCGCCTACATTGGCATCAATTCCCAGCCAGGTGCCTAGGATTGCACCGCACCACATCCCGAGTAGGAAGCAAGCGGAGAGTAAGGCAAGTCCTTTAATCATCTCGATTTTGGTTTAGTTTTTAGCGGAAAATATTGATTTCAATTCATTTTTAACCACTTTTCCCATCGCATTTCGAGGGAGGTCTGAAAGAATCTGGTAGACCTTGGGTGATTTGTAACTGGGAAGACGCTCTTTCAACCAATCTTTTAAAGCGTCAAGCTTTAGTTCGGATTCGGGTACAAGTACTGCAGCGACCAACTCTCCCCATTCTTCATTGGGAATGCCAACCACTGCGCAATCTTTGATTTGTTCATTGCTTCGAAGCACTTCTTCAATTTCCAGAGCGGAGATTTTGTAGCCCCCAGATTTGATGATGTCGATGGAATCCCGTCCCAAAATACGGTAGTAGCCTGTCTCGACTACAGCAATGTCCCCAGTTTTGAACCAGCCGTCTGGTGTAAAGGCTTTGGCTGTAGCCTCTGTCTTTCCCCAATACTTGGCAAAGACTCCCGGACCTTGAATTTGGATTTCACCAGGCTGGCCCAAGAATACGTTTTGATCTTGATCATCTACCAAACGCACCTTGACCCCTGGAAGTGGTATGCCGATGTAGCCTGCTCTGCGTTCACCCTGATAAGGATTGCTGATGGCCATGCCGATTTCAGTCATTCCGTAACGCTCCAAAAGCCGGTGTCCCGAGATTTTTTCCCAATTGTCCATGACGGATACGGGAAGTGCAGCTGATCCAGATACCATCAACCGGAAAGCTTTCATGCAAGCCTTAAGTGCTTCCTGCTTTTCATTTGAATAGGAGTCAAATTCTGCAATCAATTTGAAATAGATTGTAGGCACAGCCATAAACACGTTTACCTTGCCTTCTAGGAAAATGGAAAAAACAGTATCGGCTTGAAAGGGATGCAGGAACTGGAGGGTGGCACCAGCCCAAAGGGCACAAGAAACCACGTTGATCAAACCATGCACATGGTGCAGGGGCAAGAGGCAGAGTGTGTGGTCGTCAGAAGTCCATTGCCAAGCGGCAATCAAGGTACTAATCTGAGCTTCCAGGTTGGCATGTGTAGTGAGCACCCCTTTGGGTACACTCGTCGTGCCGGAAGTGTATAAAATCAAAGCTCCTCGACTCAGGTTAAGGTCAGGCAAATCTGAAGTTACAGGCCCTACTTGTAGGTCTTTTACCCGGTGAAAAGGAATTGCTTTTTCTTGAGCATAGTCTTGGAGTAGTTCACTAAATGTAGGTTCTACCACCAAGGCTGCTGCTTGCGTATCCTCGATCACATAAGCCAAAGAAGGCAGAGGGTAACTCAAGCAGAGCGGTACGGCTATGCCTCCCGCTTTCCAAATCCCCCAAATCGTGGCTACATAATCTAGTCCCGGGGATACCATAAAGGCAATGCGCTCTTGGTTTAAATCCGATCTTCCTGCAAGTAGTTGATGTGCGATTTGTGCACTTTTGAACCAAAGGGTTTCGTAGGTGTGTGCACCTTGAGTATCTAGGATTGCGATCGAATCCGGCCGATGAAGGGCCTGGTTAAATAGGGTGAGCATGAAACTAATTTTCTGAAATATAAAAAAAAAGCGTCAGGAACTAGGGTCCAATCCATTTAGGGTGCCTAGCTACTCCTGATCCTCGGAAATAGGGTGAATCCATCCGACTGGAGATTTCCAATACCCCTAAATTTTAGGGTGATTAATTGCCAAAAGCCGCTTGGTCCACCATAAGGAGGGCATTTGCTTGATTCACGATTCCTGCAGGGATGCTGGAATCCTGCTTCAATAAGCGCTGCACCATTTCTTGTTTTTCGGAACCCGTCACGATCCAGAGGATGCGCTTGGCGGAATTGAGAAGGGGATAGGTGAGGGTCATTCGGATTCTTCCCTGGTAGACTTGCTCCGTGCAGGCCACATTTCGATCGTGGACTTGCAATACACCATCTCCAGGTACCAAAGAGGCCGTATGTCCATCACTTCCCATTCCAAGGTGAATGAGATCTATCCCTTCGCCTTCCGTGATGTCGTGTATAAGTTCAGCATAATCTTTTGATCCTGCTTCTAGATCTTCTGCAGTTACGGGCATGGGGAAAATATGCAATCGAGTGACCATCGGACTTCCTTCAATGGCTTGAAAGAGTTGGGTCAGGTTGCGATCAGCATGTCCATCAGGGGCTATGCGCTCATCTACTTGGAATAGGTTGATCCGAGTCCAAGGAAGGGGTGCTCTGGATAGAATTTTTAGCATTTCCCAGGGCGTACGTCCTCCGCTAATGGCCATTGAAAAGGTTTTCTTTTGGGCTAGCGTTTCGCGAATCAGTTGTTCGAGATAGGCTGCGGCACCTTCGGCTACTTGATTGGCTGAAGGGAAAAGTTCAATTTTTATGCTCATTTTTTAGGCAAGGTTGGGTTGTTCCAGCCTCCTGGAGGACAGATTAGCTCGTTCACTTCCTCAGGTCCCCAAGTGCCCGGGGCATAGGTGAATACTGGGGAGTCCGCGTGCAAGTACTCATCCACCAGCTTCCAGGCTTCTTCTACGTAGTCTTGGCGTGCAAAGTGGGTAGGATCGCCCGCCATCGCGTCGGTCAGCACACGCTCATAGGCATCTTTTTCGTTGGGAAAAGGAGTGGGATTGCCTTGAACTTCGGAAAGTACCGAAGCCATGTCTTCTCCAGGTGCCATAATCAACATCCCGAAGGCGACGGTCACATCTGGGCTAATTCGAAAACGAATGTGGTTGGGTTTGGATGCAATCGAAGAATAAGCCGAGGGATGGTGTTTGAAACGTACCAAGATTTCTGTGCAGGTGACGGGAAGATTTTTGCCAGCGCGAATAAAAAAGGGAACTCCTTCCCAGCGGGGGGAATTGATATGAAGCCGCATGGCGGCAAAGGTTTCTGTTTTGGAATTTTCTCCAACGGCTTTTTCCTGAAGGTAGCCTTGGTATTGCCCACGGACCACGTCTTGCGCACGGAGCGGGGCAATGGCTTTCAGGACTTTTACCTTCTCATCACGGATCGATTCGCTGTCCAAGGATTGGGGAGGCTCCATGGTCAGGTTGCAGAGGACTTGAAAAAGGTGGTTTTGAATCACGTCGCGAATGGCTCCAGTCACGTCGTAAAAAGCCCCGCGACTTTGAATACCAAAGTCCTCGGCCATGGTAATTTGCATGGATTCGATATGTTTCTTGTTCCATACAGGCTCCAAAAGCGAATTGACAAATCGGAAAAACACCAAATTATTCACCGGTCTTTTACCTAAATAGTGATCGATTCGGTATACCGAACTTTCCGAAAATTTGGATAGCAACAAGTTATTCAATTCTCTAGCGGAGGAGTAATCCGTACCAAAAGGCTTCTCCACAATGATTCGGGCTCCTTTGGCGCAGCCTGACTGCTCGAGTTGGGTGATGATGCTGGGAAACAGTACCGGTGGTATTGCTAAGTAGTGGGTAGGGTTTTGGGCAGCACCCAATGCAGCACGGATGCGAAGGAAAGTTTGAGGGTCGGTGTAATCTCCTCCTACAAAGGCAAGAAGCTGAATAAATTTCGAAAAGGTTTCTTCTTCGTAGTCTCCGTAGCGTTGGATACTTTCTTTAGCACGAAGTTGTAATTTTTGGAGGTCATAATCCCCACGGGCAACGCCAATGATTGGGGCTTGAAGATGACCTCGCTTGACCATAAGGTAAAGGGAAGGAAATATTTTTTTAAAGGCCAGATCGCCGGTAGCCCCATAAAATACCAGTGCGTCTGAAGTTACTTGAGCCATAAAGGGTGTGATCGGTGGATTGGTGTGGCAGAAAGCAGGTTAAAGCAAAATGAAAAGCAGTGGATGTTGGTTTAAAATCGGTAATTTCCTTCCCACAATTTAAACCCACCCGCGAAGGCATTTTTATTTGAACCTAACCTGCAATTGGCAGGAAGTTCTTCTAAGTATTTTGAGTTTCCTCCACCAAGTACAATTTCATCTGGTTGGAAACAATTTTGAAAGCAATCAATGGTTTCGTAGACCAATTCTTTCCATTGTTTTTTACCTAGGAGGGTCAAGCTGGCATTGCCTACATGGCTTTCAAAGGTTCCGTTACGAAAGGGGAGGTGTCCTCCTTCTAAGGGTAGGATAAGGTGCTCGTAAACCATGGCGGTACCCAGTCCTGTACCAAAACCCATAAATAAAAGTTTGCCATCCTTGTAACTGCCCAACGCCTGCATGGCAGCGTCGTTGATGACTTTGACAGGACATCCAAAGGCCTGTTGAAAGTCAAAGCCCATCCAGCCCTTACCTAGATTGACGGGGTCAGACACGATTTGTCCTTGCTTAACTACCCCAGGAAAGCCTACCGTCACCACTTCAAATTTCCAATTTGCTTCCTGGGTTGCTTTTTGTACTAAGGCTACTAGTTGGCTAGGAGTGAAGTCTACACCAGATGGGATTTTGATGCGCTCAGGTTGTCCTGTCGCTAGAATTTTGATGTTGGAACCACCGATGTCAATGACTAATACATTCATGCTTGGGCTGCTGTTGGTTTAGGGCTGAACTACTAACCCGGACGAGAATCAAAGGTTTCCGAATCGCTGGATAAATATAGTACATCCTGTTTCTAAACCGAATAAAATTCGGTGCAAAACCATTAAAATTTTTCAAGATTGACTCATTCCAAAGATGGAATAGGTATTCGATGGAGCTCATTGGGATTAAACTAATGATTTAGTTAATTTTGAAAAAAATCGCTTAATCAGAATAGGTAAGTACTGATTTTTAGCTAATTGGTACTTCCTTCTCTAGTTATTCTGAGCTTAGTAATTACAAGAAATACTTCTTACCCTGGAAGTATTTCGATTCATTGAGATCAATATGCTTCAAACAGTGGCAGTGCTATCCATTTACCTAGGAAGTCTTCTTCTTTCTTGGCTAAGCGGAAATTCAGAAAAAACTAACTGGGATTCTAAAGCCATGAATCTTTCTGTTGCTGCTGTGGATTCAAACAAATCCATAGGGATGGCTTCAAGCTCCACAACCAATCAAGATACGAGAGCCTTGTTATTGGATAGTATTTTTAGTTTCATCTGTGCCTCGAAGATGATGCATAAAGAAATTGTGATCAAACAAGTTATTTGGGAAACAGGGTGGTTGAAAGGAGAGTTTTTAATGTCTCGAAATAATCTATTTGGGTTTAAAAACAAAGAGTACCTGCGATTCTCTTCTTGGCAAGAAAGTTTGGAATATTACGAACAATGGCAGTCAAAGTATTACCTGAACCACAAAGAGGATTATTATCGTTTTCTTGTGCGAATGAAGTATTCAAATAGCAGGTATCCAGCTCATTTGAAGAGTATTAAATTTTCAAAGACTTGTGATAATTCCTAGTCTTAATTAAATAGTTGTTGTCCATCATATATAATTGCTGTGGTTTTTTCGAGTCTAATCTTCTTATATTTCTTTCTTCCGCTTTCCTTAATTTTTTATTTTTTATTCAAGGATATACGAATTAAGAATTTCATTCTTCTTGTTTTCTCTTTTGTTTTTTATGCTTGGGGTGAACCTGTTTGGATTATTCTTTTATTGTTTTCAGGCTTATTAGATTACGCGAATGGGTTTTTAATTGAAAAATACCGAGCGATAAAGTTTGTCCGAGTAGCTGGGTTACTGAGTTCGATTATCATCAATATTGGTTTATTGGCGACATTCAAATACGCTGATTTTATCATTCAGAACGTCAATTTTTTGTTAGGCACTTCGTTAAAAGAACCCAATATTTTGCTTCCTGTAGGAATTTCATTTTATACGTTTCAAACGCTTTCTTATACGATAGATGTCTATAAAAATGAAGTCAAAGCGGAAAGAAATCTCGTAGATTTTTTGATGTATGTTAGTTTATTCCCTCAGTTGGTGGCAGGACCAATAGTCCGGTATGCTGAAGTAGCCAAAGAGACAAGAGATCGTGTGTTTAGTTGGGATGGGATACATATTGGCGTAAACCGATTCTGCTTGGGACTCTTCAAAAAGGTGGTTTTAGCCAACAGTTTGGGAATTTTAGTGGAAAAGTACCTTCAAGTCCAATTTAATGATTTGTCCACACCAGAGGCTTGGTTTGGTATTGTGCTGTATTCTTTGCAGCTGTATTTTGATTTTTCAGGGTATTCAGATATGGCTATTGGGTTGGGAAGAATCTTCGGTTTTACCTTTCCTGAAAACTTTAGGCATCCTTATGCGGCCACTTCAGTTGCCAATTTTTACCAAAGGTGGCACATGACCCTAGGAAGGTTTTTAAGAGATTATGTTTACATCCCTCTAGGCGGCAATAAAAAGTATCAGATTCGAAATATTTTGGTAGTCTGGTTTTTAACGGGATTGTGGCATGGTGCCAGTTGGAATTTTGTCCTATGGGGTCTGTTTCTTGGGACTTTCATGGTTATAGAGAAAATCTTGAAAAAGTATTTTGACCTTCTGCCTCGATTTGCCTTGTATGCCTATGCACTTGTAGTGGTCAACTATAGCCGTTCCTTTTTCTATTTTGATGATTTTGACAAGCTGTATGTGTTTTTAGGAAAGCTTTTTTATTCTCCAAACCCAATTGGAGCGGGTTGGATAAGTGATTTGGCATCGTATTCCTTCCTGTATGTAGTGGTAATTCTATTCTGTATTCCTTGGGATGAGATTTTTCCAAAGACTACAAAAACGAACCAACTAGCGACTAAGTACTACAGCTCTTTTTCGCTTGTGTTTAATCTATTGTTCTTGCTTGTTGCAACAGCATTAATTGTTGACGACACCTATAATCCATTTATTTATTTCAGATTCTAATATGGTTAGGAAATTAGAAATAGCGCTTTTGTTTGTGTGTTTACTAACCTTGACAAGTTTATTTATTGTTTTGGAGAAGGAAGAAGTGTCGATTGCTGAGAAGCGTACGCTTGCTACTTTTCCAGACATTACTTGGGAAAACTACATTACAGGGAAGCTGACCAAGGGCATTAATTCCTATATCAATGATCACTTTCCTTTCCGTGCCTATGCGGTTCGGTTTACGGAGGCTTTTCGATACAACTTAGGATTTAGACTACAGGATACTGAAAGAATTGTGGTAGTGGCTCCGCCAAAAAAAACAGATGCAGATTTAAATTCAGATTTGGATTCTGCTGCGTCCAAACAGTTTTTGGACGGAATTGATGAAGCTTATTCAGGGAGTATGTTGATTTTGGATGGAAAGATTTACACCCAAAATGCAGGTAACCCAGCAGTTTCGCCTTTTTTCTCAAAAATGCTTAATGTTTATGCCGATTCGTTAAAAGGGAGGGCACGCGTGTTTTCTTGTGTAGCTCCTTTATCTTCTGCATTCATTCCTTTGCCTCAATACGAACATTATGCCAAACGAAATGAAGAGACACTGCAAGCAATCAAGGCCAACCTAAATCCAGGGGTTTATTTTGCAGATATTCTAGGCGAAATGAATCAGCATTACAACGAGTACTTGTGGTATGGAAGTGACCACCACTGGACAGGTTTGGGTGCTTATTATGGCTATGTAGCCTTTTGCAAGGCTGCGGGGATTACTCCAGTTCCCTTGGAAAATATGGAGAAAAAAGTGAAATCTGGTTTTTTAGGTTCTCTCTATGAATTGACTCGAGATCAAAGTGTCCGCGATAATCCGGATCTAGTAGAAACCTACATTCCACCAGGAATAGAAACCCAGGCGGTTCGTTACAATCCGTACGATTTCAAATACCCCCAAAAAACCAGGGTATTTTGTAATTCAGCGAATTATTCCACATTTATTTGCGGAGATGCTCCGCTGATAAAAATCACGACCAATGTGAAAAATGGGAAAAAAGTAGCTGTAGTTAAAAATTCCATGGGAAATGCATTTGTGGTGTACTTAATTAGTCATTACGAGGAAATTTATGTCGTTGATTTTAGGTATTCCAAACACAATTTGCTTAAGATTATGAACGATGCCCAAGTGAATGATTTGGTTTTCGCTTTGGGGATGTATGGGGCGATGTCCAGAGGCACCATCGGCATGATGCGCAACTTAGCCTACAACAAAAATCAAGATTACGATGACGTGTTAAAAAAGGAGCGGGAACAAAAGATTTTGGATTCGATCAATAGTCTCCAAGATAGTGTGCTCGTTGAGAATGGAAGCGTCTCCTTTTTAGATTAATATTTCGCATATGAATTACCGTATTGTTCAAGTTGTTCTAGTAGTGGTGTTTTGCTTTTTCTCATCGACAAAGCTAGTGTACGGTCAAGAGGTATCGGCTGAAATCAACCTATTGAAAGTAGATACGAGCTATGCATTCTTTCAATACCATTCGTTGGCAACTGGTAAAAAGTTTGCGGAACTGTTTCAACAAGCCAAAGACAAACGTGTCGTATTATTCCATTTTGGAGCTAGTCATATTCAAGCGGAGATAGTTACAACGCGAGCAAAGGAATATTTACACGAAGAGTTTGGAAGTGCAGGGCCTGGATTTTTCTTTCCTTTTTCTGCGGCGAAGACTTACGGCAGTATCAACTACAAATCTTCCCATACTGGGGAATGGACTTCGGCAAAAAGTTACCAAATCCCGCCAAAAATCCCACTAGGAGCAAGGGGGATGACTATTGAAACCAGGTCAAAAGTGGCTGGATTCACACTTTCCATGAATACACCGATTCCGAAAGAGGAGTATGAACTTCTTTTGTTTTTCGACAACAATGCCTTGACTCCGGATTTTAAAATTACCTCTGGAGACTTTGAATATGTGGTTGACGATTCCGTAAGAGCTACGCAAGAGGGTAAAAATTTCCTCGTTATCCCAATACATCAAGAGATTAAAGAGATTTCTTTAAATCTTTTGCCTACCGAAAAGGTAGAACAGCTTTTTCGATTTTATGGGTTCAGCTTAGAAAAAACGGATAAAAAAGGATTGTTATATCAATCCTTTGGCGTGGGAGCTTCTCCTTTTGAAGCCGTATTGAACCTGGCTAAGTTAAAGGAACAAGCCGAACAGCTACGGCCAGACCTTGTACTATTGGATTATGGAACCAACAATATTTTGTATAAAAATACTGTTCCAGAAAAACTTCCTGCCAACGTTGTAAAGGCAATTTCCCTATTTAGGGAGATAAATCCTGAAATTGTTATTGTTCTGACTTCTACTCAAGATTTGTTTTACAAGGGCAAGTACATCGATGCAGGGATTGAATTTGCGAAAATGATGGATTCCATTGCAAAGGAAAATGAGGTCATGTACTGGAATTTTTATGACCTGTCTGGGGGGTATGGACAAATTAAGAATTGGGAAAGCCAAGGCTACGCGCAAAAGGATTATATCCATTTGACCAGTAAGGGATACCGCTTGAAAGGGTATTTGTTGAATAAATCCATTTTAAATACTCTGGAATTTTATGCGTCTAACCCAAACCAAGAGAGTTTGGCTATTCCCTTAAAAGTCTACGATAGGGTGGTGCCTGAGGTGAAACCGGCTTCAAGTTCTGGGAGCAGTTCTGGTAAACCAGCAACCTATAAAGTAAGGAAAGGAGATACGCTCTCTGAGATTGCAGCGAAGTATAAAGTGAAAGTTTCGACGTTAAAGAAATTGAATAACCTTCGAAGTGATCTGATCCGAATCGGGCAAGTTTTGAAGCTCCGGTGAGGGAAAAGCCAAAATGTTGGTCGGTTACATGTTAACTTTAAGTAATAGACCGAGCTGGCCCCACAAAAGCATTCTAAAAGAAAGCCTATTTGCTAGGTAATGCGCTGGATATAGGTCCTCTGAATGGTGCTTAGGAAGGATTTCAGCAATACAGGATTCAATGGATAAATAAGGAGATTGGGACGAAATGTGCCAACTAAGTAGCCAAAGGCATTCCCAACTCCTTATTTATTTAAACTTGGCTTTCAACTACAAGAGATTTTTTAGTCGATTCCCTTGTAGATTGAATTTCGCATCTCGTTACCAAAATAAAATCCGTAGGGATTGGGGCTACCTACTGAGGCGACCTGGGTCATGAATACTGCTACGATCTTCTTTTCGGGATTGATGAAAAAATGGGTGGAATTGGCTCCAGACCAGAAGTACTCTCCCTTTGCCGATTTACTACGATTTGCCTTTTTGGGGTCTTGGACTATGGCAAAGCCCAACCCAAATCCGTGGCCAGGTTCTAGGTTTAGGGTACCCAGTGCATCGGTCACGATGCCATTGCCTAGTACGGTGTAGGAATCTTTTGGGGTGAGCCTATACTGGATGTCTGTGGTGTGGTCTGCAGTGATCAGCGCTACTGTTTCTGGCTTGAGGATGCGTTTGCCATTCCATTCTCCTTGGTTGAGCATCATTTCTCCAAATCGGAGGTAATCTGCAGTGCTCGTGAACAGGGCATTGACCCCAGCAAATAGTGTATTGCCAGATGGAGTGGGCTGGCCCCAGGCACGGTTGAGTGTCGTATCAGCACTGTAAGAATATACGGTCATCACTCGTTGCTTTTGTGCTTCGGAGAGGTTGTAGCCGCTATTGTTCATTTCCAGCGGGCCAAAGATCCGTTCTTGCAGGTACTGGTCTAGGCTTTTTCCTGATAGCACTTCTACCAGACGGCCGACGATATCGGGGGAGAAGGAATAGTTCCATTTACTACCTGGATCAAAGGCTAGTGGTATTTTAGCTAGTGCCTCAGTCCGTTGGGCTAGGGTTTTTAGGTTACCGTTGAGTATGATTCCATTCCAAAGTTCCTTGTCGTAGGCAATGGGAGCGATGCCATGGCTCATGCCAGCAGTATGGCTAAGTACTTGGCGGACTGTCATCGCGCTGGGTGCAGGATGAGTGCCTGCAGTTATTCCTTGGGTGGGGTCGTTGACAACTTGTAGGTTGGCGTATTCCGGGAGGTATTTGGAGACCGGATCGTCTAGTTGAAACTTGCCCTCTTCGTAGAGTGTCATCAATGCCACCGATACAATGGGTTTGGTCATCGATTGGATGAAGTAGAGTTCGTCTCCTCGTAGAGGATCCTTGGATTCCCGATCTCGGAGGCCATAGGATTGGTTGTACACGAGTTGACCATCCTGAAATACCATACCGTGGACACCGACCAACCTTCCTTCTTGTACTTCTTTCGATAAGTACTGGTCAAAGGCTTCAAAGGATTGTGCACTGAGTGGGAGTTGTAAGCCCAAACATAGGCTGAGCGCGAGGAGGAGGAAGGTGATTTTTTTCATGGCAGGGTGCTTGTCTTCTTGAAAATACGGAGCGATTGAATTCAAATCAAGTTTTTTGTTTTTGAGTTAATTCTTTATCAAGAGAATCGCAATTTTAGAATTCGGTAAATAGGCATATTTTGAAACAACTTTCATTTTTCTGATAAATGAATTGAATGCCTGAATCGCTTATTTTTGAACTTTATGATAAAAAAAATTCAATTCCCAGGCTTGAATGGCGTTCGTTTCGTCGCGGCACTATTGGTGATAGTCGACCATACGGAACTAGTTAAAAGTTACCTTGGCTATCCCACGCTCTGGGCCAATTCCTACAGCGCCTATCTAGGTGCCTTCGGCGTCAGTATATTTTTTGTGTTAAGTGGTTTTCTGATTACCTACCTGCTCCTTGAAGAACAGCAGGAAGCTCCAATTCGGATTCGCCATTTTTACTTTCGGCGGATCTTGCGGATATGGCCGCTCTACTACCTGATTTTGGTGCTTGGCTTTTTTGTGATTCCCCACTTGGATTTCTTTCAGGTGCCCATTTATTCCAGCGATATGGGGGATTACGTACATCGACTGCTACTATTTGTTGGCCTGGCGGCAAACGTGGCTTTTGTCTACCTGCCTACTGTTCCTTTTGCCAATGTGCTCTGGTCAGTGGCGGTGGAAGAGCAATTTTACCTCTTTTGGCCACATGTGGTTCGGATCAAGCGGATGCTGCTCTGGATCATGCTATTGCTGCTTGGCGGCTACCTGGCCCTCAAATTTTATGCGGGAGGCATAGATCGTCACTTTGAATTACTTGTCATCCGCACTCGCTTCTCGGCAATGATTATTGGTGGGATAGGAGCTTACCTCTTTTTTCACCAAAATGCAGTCATCCAATTGCTTTACCATCGCGTGGTGCAGTTGATCTTACTGCTTCTCTTCGTGTGCATGGGCTTAAACTGGATCGACTACTATTCCTTGGCATGGATGCAGGACGAGTTTATTTCCTTAGTGGTCTGTGGATTGATCCTGAATATTGCCACTAATCCTGGGGTACTTCTTTCCTTGGAGAACCCGCTTTTTGCCTATTTGGGAAAGCTGTCCTATGGGTTGTATGTGTACCACTTGTTTGCAGTAGTGCTGGTAGTAAAAGGATTGCCCGAAGTTGTAGAACCGCAGGCTTTGCCTACCTGGATAAGCTATCCCTTGACCTTGGGTCTGATTTTACTCCTGACTATCGGCATCAGCCATTTGTCGTACTACTACTTTGAAAGCTATTTTTTACGGAAAAAAATCAAGTATACGACCATACTCAGTGGGGATTTGGCAAAGACAAAATAGTAGCCTGCCTAATGTAGGTTTACCTACAGTATGCAGGTAGGCTTTGTCCCCAGCCCCCTTGGTAAG
>CAYNIK010000010.1:2134-15255 GCA_964397145.1 uncultured Limnohabitans sp. | reverse complement strand
AGGATTGTGACTTGAGCAACATCAAAGTAGTCAAGGTGAATTTTCAGAATATCCGATTTGTACGCTGCAAAATGCTGGGAATCGTCTTTGCTTCTGCAAATCCCTTCCTGTTAGAACTCCATCTAAAAGACTGTGTTCTCGACTACTGTAATTTCTACAAGCTCCCCCTCAAAAAATCAAAATTTCTCCAATCACGATTGCGGGAGGTAGACTTTTCCCAGGCCAATCTGAGCGAAGCAAGTTTTCAGGGATCTGACCTTCTTGGGGCAGTCTTTGATCAGACCAACCTCGAAAAAGCGGACTTTCGGGAAGCCATTCACTACCGAATTGCGCCCGAACTCAACCTAATCAAAGGGGCACGATTTGATCTTGCCGGTTTGCCTGGTCTACTCGAATCCTATGGTATCAAAATAGATTAAAGCTAGAAGAACCTTACTTTTTAAAGTAGCTGTCTCGAATGGCCTTGAATTCAGAACCTTCCTTCCATCCTGGCCAACGCGTTGAATTAGCAAGGTTACGCCCTACTTGATACAGCAATTGCACATCGTCTACTGCTCCTTCCAAGTTCCATCGCTTTGGATCGTAGCCATCGGCAGCTTTATGGTAATACTGGGCAACATATTCTTCTTGCAGCTGCTTTCCATACTCCTTTCCTTTCTCCACATGGTCTATTCCTGTTCCAAAGTACAAGGCTGGTATTCCTATCTTGGCAAAGTTGAAATGGTCCGATCTAAAATAGTAGCCTGCCACAGGATTAGGCTCAGGAGCAGCGTAACGTCCTAATTTTTTAAGTTCCTCGTCCAATAAATCCTCCATTTCGGATTGTCCTACCCCAATGACGGATACATCCTTCATTTTTCCATAGGGATTGATACCATCCATGTTGATATTGGCTACCGTCTTTTCCTTGGGAAAGATCGGATGCTGCGCATAATATGCCGAACCCCATAATCCTTGTTCCTCAGCCGTCACAGACAAAAACACAACCGTTCGATCAGGTTGCTCGTCTGCTTTGAACGCTTTTGCCAAAGCCAACAGGGCAGCGGTTCCAGAAGCATTGTCAAGTGCTCCATTGTAGATGCTGTCGCCAGTTTCATCTGCCTTACCAATCCCCAAATGATCCCAATGAGCCGTGTAAATAATCACCTCATCAGGCGCTTTTTTTCCAGTGATTTTGGCCACCACATTCTTAGATACATTGTAGGTAGCCTCCACAGCAAGACTGGTATTCAGACGCATACCTGTGGAGAAACCTTGAAAATCAGCCTTCCTCGCATTTTGCAATAGTTCAGATTCTTTCTGACCTATTTTTTCAAACAGCTGCTTCGCAAAGGGTAGGGTAATCCATCCTTCAAATCCCAATTTATACTTGTCTTGCCCCCTATCGTCAAGGTAGAGTTTGGAGGCATTCCAATTATTCTGCATCACATTAAATCCATAGCCAGCAGGGATGGTATTGTGTACTATCAAGCATCCCAATGCTCCTTGGCGCGCAGCTTCCTCGTATTTATAAGTCCATCGACCATAGTAGGTCATCGTATTTCCTTTAAAAAATGTGGAGTCTTCTGAACCAAAGCCAGGATCATTAATAAGCACAACCACAATTTTACCCTTGACGTCTAAGTTTTTGTAATCGTCCCATCCATATTCAGGGGCTACAATTCCAAAACCTGCAAAGACCACTTCAGCATCCTGAATACGAACTAGCGAATCCGTACGCTGGGTCCAAATCACAAAATCCTTTACCCCCTCGCCTACCACAGCTCCTTGGGGGCTTTTAAATTCCATCGTTTGTTCGGGGCGACTGATGATAGACACCATCGGGACCTCCTGAAAATAGGAGTCGCCATTGCCCGGCTCAAGCCCCATTTCCTTGAATTTACTTTCCAAAAAAGTCGTTGTAATCTCCTCTCCTGCAGTAAACGGCATACGCCCCATAAATTCATCCGATGAAAGACGGATCAAATTGGGTTCTAAATCTGCTACCTGGAATTGATACATACTTGATTTATCGCCACAGCCGATCAAAAAGCCGGAGAGCAGAACAAGAGAAAGAAGGTTTTTCATAGTTGAAATTAAGAATTAGCGTGGGACCAAGCCCCAAGTTAAAACATTTACCACTTGATTTTCGGGTCTATACCTCCAAATTGTAGGCATCCTATTGCATTGCCTGAATTTTGGCGTACCTTTGTCTTCGGCGGCACGACCAGCTCCTGCTGAATCCCCCAGGTCCGGAAGGAAGCAAGGGTAGGCGGTTGTAGCGGTGCGATGCCGCCTCTTTTTTTTTACAGGTAGTACAAATTCCACCCTCACTTTCGCTACCTTATCCTAATTAATCTTCTAACTTTGTCTATTGACCTTTACCTGTTTTACCGGGAGGTCATACTGCTTTTTACAACCAAAACCCATATCCATGAAATTCTTTATCGATACCGCCAATCTTGATGAAATCCGCGAAGCACATGACCTAGGTGTATTGGATGGTGTAACCACCAATCCTTCCCTCATGGCCAAAGAAGGAATCACCGGAGAAGCAAATATCAAAGCACATTACAAAGCCATCTGTAACATTGTAGAAGACAAGGTGAGTGCCGAGGTGATTGCTACCGACTACGAAGGCATGGTACGAGAAGGGAAAGAATTGGCCAAATTGGACGACAAAATCGTGGTAAAGATTCCCATGATTCGTGATGGGGTAAAGGCCATTCGTTACTTTCATAGTGAAGGAATTCGTACCAACTGTACACTCATCTTTTCTTCAGGACAAGCGTTATTAGCCGCTAAAGCAGGAGCTACTTACGTTTCCCCTTTCATTGGTAGACTAGATGACATTTCTTTTGACGGACTAGACTTGATCGGTCAAATCGTCCACATCTACCAAAACTACGGCTACGAAACAGAAGTCTTAGCGGCGTCGGTTCGCCACACCATGCACCTCATCAAATGTGCAGAATTAGGTGCCGATGTAGTCACCTGCCCACTTAAAGTAATCACAGGCTTGTTGAAGCATCCACTTACCGATTCAGGTTTGGCCCAATTCCTTGCGGATCATGCCAAAGCAGCAGGCAAGTAAGTCAATCAAACCAATTCATATTCATCCTACCCACTGGGACTATGTACATCATTAAGGTTAAAGGAAAAGCAAAAATTCCCGACTACATCCAGGTTCGGGATGAAAATTTTGTGCTGGTGGCCTACTTTAGAGCGGACCGCCCCATGAAAAGTGTGGAGAAATTTGGATTGGAAGGAAAAGAAGAACAACTCGAAGAATTAATCAAATCCCTCCCATTTGGGAAACTTCAAAAACTAGAACTCTAAATCCATGGATTTCAGTACACACCCTGTGTTGTCCGTAACACAGGCCACCATCTTTCAAGGAGAAAATCCCGTCCTCAATGAGGTCAATTTTTCCGTGGAACAACATGAATTTGTATTTCTAATCGGTAGAACCGGCAGTGGAAAAAGCTCTTTACTCAAAACACTTTATGCTGATCTCCCACTAAAATCAGGACATGCCGAAGTAGTAGGCTACTCTCTTTCCCAAATCAAAAATAAAGAGGTTCCATTTTTGAGAAGAAAAATTGGAATCATCTTTCAGGATTTCCAGCTATTCACAGACCGATCTGTTTTTGAAAATTTGGCGTTTGTATTGAAAGCAACTGGCTGGACAGACCCCATTTTAATCAAAGAACGAATCGGTGACGTATTGCTCCAAGTAGGACTGATGGAGGCACTCAACAAAATGCCTCATCAACTATCAGGGGGCGAGCAGCAGCGTGTCGTGATTGCGAGATCACTACTCAACAATCCTTCCATCCTACTTGCGGATGAGCCTACAGGAAACCTAGATCCAGATGTAGCAGACGGAATTTTCAAACTTTTCCAAGACATCAACAAAAAGGGAACAGCCATCTTGATGGCAACTCACAACCATGACCTGCTTCGAAAATACCCTTATCGCGTGTTGAAATGTGAAAAAGGAAAATTACTAGATAGCACCATAGATGAGGTATCCTTTGGATCAGCACACTAGCATTCCATCAGAAAGTTTAAAAACAAAAAATGCCGACACCTCTAAAGAAGTGTCGGCATTTTTTTTTGATTGGGATAAATCTTAGTTAGTCTTCCCTATATTTTCTTTTGCTTGGTTGAAGTTCGGCTCCAAAGCAAGTGCCTCCGTGAAAGCTGCTTTGGCCTCTGCTTTTGAATTTTGATCCAAGAGCACCAAGCCTTTCAAATTCAAAGCAGCCGCCTTGATATCCACCTGCTGCGTCTCTGTTTCAGAGATAGCAAAGCCAATTTTTTCATCTGCCTTGGCTACTTTCATGAGCATATTCAGGGAATTCATAGCTTCTGCGTAGCGCTTCATGGAATACTGCAAGTAGGCAGATTTATACAAACTAAAATTATCTCCTGTCAGCAAATGTAAACTCTCGTAATACGGCAATGCACGATCAAAAGCGCCCAACTGCTCCAAAGCATACGAAGCAATTTCTAAAGCTCCGACATTTTTATCATTGAGTTTCAGGATATCCATGGCTACCAAGGCAGCAGAAGTATATTGACCGGACTCAAAGTACAAACTACCCAAGGCCTCCATGAAGCGAAGGTCTTCTGGATTTCGAACAATCAAGCTGTAAAGTTTTTCCTTTGCAACCTCCAAATCGTTGTAACGAAGTGCTGCCTGGTAAGCCATCTGGTCTACCATATTGAGTGCACTCTTTACTTTGGGATCAAACTTCGGAATGGAATCGGTAGTGGTTTGCGCCATACTGATACCAATACTTAGGATAAATAAGGAAACGAAAGCGGCAATTTTCAACATAAGTAAACGAATAGTTAAGGTTTTTGAATGGGGTAAAGTCCTTTTTCTTGAGCGATTTGAAGCATCAGTTGTCGAGCCTCTTCCGGGTTATTTTGGATTCGCCCCTCCAATATAGCTTCTTTGATTTCTTCTTTTATATCTCCAATGATTTTTGAAGGAGAAATACCGAAAGTCTCCATGATTTCTTCCCCACTTACGGGAGGCTGAAAGTTGCGAACCTGGTCTTTTTCTTCCACCTGTTTCAGCTTCTCTTCCACGCGATCAAAGTTCTCCAAGTACTTCTGTACTTTCTTGTTGTTTTTGGAAGTGATATCCGCCCGACACAGGGCCATCAGGTCATCGATATCATCTCCAGCATCAAATAGCAACCTACGCAAAGCCGAATCCGTGACCTCGTCCTTCACCAAGGCAATAGGACGAAGGTGTAGGCGAACCAGCTTCTGCACATATTTCATGCGCTCATCCATCGGAAGTTTTAAGCGCTTAAATATTCCTGGCGTCATCCGTGCCCCCTTATCCTCATGCCCATGAAAGGTCCAGCCCACCTTGGGATGAAAACGCTTGGTGGCCGGTTTGGCGATATCATGAAGAATGGCTGCCCAACGAAGCCAAAGACTGTCGGTCGCTAGACAAAGATTATCCAACACCTGGAGGGTATGGTAAAAATTGTCTTTGTGGGATTTATCGTCTACCGAATCTACCCCTTGGAGCTCCACCATTTCGGGAAAAAACTCATGCAAGAGTTTGGAAGCAAATAGTAATTTAAACCCATAGGAGGGCTTGGGAGTCAAAATGATTTTATTGAGTTCGTCAATAATACGCTCAGCAGAAATAATTTGAAGCCGAGCTGCATGAGTGGTTAATGCAAAAAAGGTGTCCGACTCAATGTCAAAATCCAATTGAGCCGCAAATCGTACCCCACGCATCATTCGAAGTGGATCATCGGAAAATGTGATTCCAGGTTCCAGAGGGGTTTTGATTCGTTTCGCTTTGAGGTCCTTGATCCCGTCAAAAGGATCCATCAATTCCCCGTAATTTTCCGGGTTTAAGGAAATCGCCATTGCGTTGATCGTAAAATCTCGGCGCTCCAAATCCTCCAACAAGGTACCATCTTCTACGAGCGGCTTCCGTGAATCTTGACGGTAGGATTCCTTTCGTGCACCCACAAATTCAAGTTCCCATTCGTCTAACTTCAGCATGGCCGTTCCGAAATTCTTAAACACGGATAAAGGCACATGAAATTCAAAAGTTTTCGCAACCTCCTGAGCTAGATGAATACCAGACCCCACGCAAGTAAAATCAATATCCTTACTAGGCCGACCCAAAATCAAATCTCGCACATATCCGCCCACCACATAGGTCTCCAAGCCTTCCTTCGCAGCCACTTGAGCAACACGAGCAAAAATTGGATGGGCATCTAACTTTTCCTTCAGGTTCATCCCTTCCTAATTTTTACCTCACCCTCTGGTCCTAAAAATAATTCCTTCATCCCAGCATGAAATAGAGGAAAGAGAAGCGTTGTCTTCACGTCTACCTCCACATTTTTCTCCTCAGTGAACAAGACGGGATGCGCAATTTGAAATAAGAGTTTATTCCAATTGGGCTCGCGAATCAAAGAAAACCGAACCAATCCATTGACCACTGCACCTTTAGGCAAAAGGGGATTGACCGGACTTTGGTAGATAGTGGGTTTGGAAGCGAAATCAACGATATCTAAAGAAACTTCGGAGAAGGACACGCAAAGCGTACGGATTTGAAACAAATCAAAAAGTAGGTAAATGCCATCTTCCACAATTTCGGTTTCGGCAAGCGTTCCCTTTCGCAAACAAAAAATTTTTCCACTTCCCTCTTGAAGGTATACTTTTCCTTTTTCTTTAAGTGGGGTAAGAATAGCAGCATGATCTAACATGGTGCAAAAATAAACAGATTATCTGGCTAGACTATCAAATCGAAAAACATTCCCCGTCAGCAACCAGGAAGGCAAGAACTTAAAAGCATGGCTAAGAATCCAATCTGTTTCACGTTCAAACAAAAAAGGATAGCCTTAGCTATCCTTTTTAAAATTAGTTAGGTGATAATTACCCTCTCAACCAATTGATGAAAGTTTGGTAACCCACTCCGATTTCACGAGCGAAAGCTGCTTTGGTTTTTTTACCAGCAGACTCCACTTTTTTCCATTCTTCTAGGATTTTACCTTTTTCTACATCTGAAAAAGATCTACGTTTTCCTTCAGACTTACCTGTAGAACCACCATTCAAAGAAGCAATCAATTCATTTAAATCAGCTAAGAATTTGCTATCTGTAAGGAACAAACCAGCAGCTTCTAATTTCTTAATTACTCCATCCTTTGGATTTACTGGAGTCACGGCAATACCTCTGGATGCAGCTTCGTGAAGGTCAATTTTCTTGCCATCAGCAGTTACATACACAAACCCATCCGATTTCTTTAAATCTACAATGGATTCTTTAATTAGTTCTCTCATGTTTTTTGTTTGTTTTATAGTTTAAAAATGACTCGCAATTTAGAATGAAAAATACTTGCTGCCAAAAATAAAAGCATAATTTTTAACACTAATTAAGAGTTACTGCTTTTGTATGTAAAATAGACGGGTCTATACCAATTGAACATTCCTTCTATCTACACTGAAACCATGTTTTGAAAACATTCTTTCCACTAAATTAGAAAAACAAATCCCCCTTCTATAAACCCCTATTCGGAACAATTGGATTTGAATAGATCGCTAAAAATCATTGATTTGAAAGAAAATAGAAACAAAAGAATTAAATCAAAATTGAAAATCTAGCAAAAATACAATCTGTCTCGAGTTATTCTATCGCCAACTTATTTAATTAATATATTTGAAATTTTTATAGGCTTTGTATAAATGAAAAATACAAAATTCGACCAAGGAGTTTCCCAGATAATTGGATAAAATAGTGTAGAAACGGAAAATCAAGTTAAATGGTTTTAAAGAAATTTATAAATTGAAATTAGGCCTACATTTAGTCCAAGACTAAAGTGAAAAAAATACAATCATTCTAGATTTATCGGCGTTGGTTTAAAGTTTCTCCAAGGGCGCTTATTTTTTCTTTTGAGGTTTTCCTGAATCCGAAACTCGAATTCAGAACCAGACAATCTGAATTATTTCCTTAAAAATTACAAAGGCCTTTTTACGGGCAATTCACGAAAATTCCCTACCTTTATACCCCATAAGAATTCAACTTATTTCAACCCCTCCACCACTTCTTATGGCTTCACAAACGAAATACATTTTTATCACCGGAGGAGTTACTTCTTCCTTAGGAAAAGGAATCATTGCCGCCTCACTTGGCAAATTGCTTCAATCCAGAGGATTAAGTGTGACCATTCAGAAATTTGACCCTTACTTAAACATCGATCCAGGGACCTTGAACCCTTACGAGCATGGGGAATGCTACGTAACGGAAGATGGCGCCGAGACTGACTTGGATCTAGGTCACTACGAACGTTTTTTGAACGTAGAAACTTCCCAAAGCAACAACATCACGACGGGAAGGATTTACAACAATGTGATTACCAAAGAGCGCAAAGGCGAATTTCTTGGAAAAACAGTACAAGTTATCCCTCACATTACCGACGAGATAAAAAGTAATTTTTACAAGCTTGGTCAGGATGGGAAATACGATGTAGTCATCACCGAAATCGGAGGCTGTGTAGGAGATATTGAATCCCTACCATTCATCGAAGCCGTACGTCAAGCTCGTTGGGACTTAGGCCCAGGGAATTTCCTAGTGGTTCATTTGACCCTGATTCCTTACCTGAAGGCAGCTAAAGAGTTGAAAACCAAGCCTACTCAACATTCTGTAAAGCAACTTCTGGAAGCAGGAATTCAGCCAGACATCCTCGTTTGCCGCACGGAACACCCGCTCCCACAAGATGTCAAACGCAAGCTAGCGCTCTTTTGCAATGTCCAGCTAGATAGTGTAATCGAAGCCATGGATGCCGAATCCATCTACGATGTTCCACTGCTTATGAAGAAAGAGAAGCTCGATGAGCGCGTACTTTCAAAACTCAACCTAAAATCCAAATCCAAGTTAGATCTCAAGGATTGGAAAGACTTTTTGGGCAGATTAAAGAATCCTACAGCAGAGGTGACTATTGGCCTTATTGGTAAGTATGTCTCACTTCCGGATGCCTACAAATCCATAATTGAATCCTTTACCCATGCAAGCGCAGCATCCGAATGCAAGGTCAAATTAGTCCTGCTCTCTTCTGAAGAAATAAACAAGGACAATTACAGCTCCAAATTGAAATCTCTGGATGGTATTTTAGTTGCCCCTGGTTTTGGAGAACGTGGATTCGAAGGAAAAGTAGCAACGGTAAACTATGCTCGTGAGAACAAAATCCCTTTCCTTGGTATTTGCCTGGGTATGCAAGTCGCCGTTATCGAATTTGCAAGAAATGTACTCGGTCTTGAACATGCCAACTCCACGGAAATGGACCCAGCTACACCTCATCCGGTGATTGCACTCATGGAAGAGCAAAAGAAAATCGACCAAATGGGCGGAACTATGCGCCTTGGTTCGTATGCTTGTGATCTCAAAAAAGGCAGCAAAGCGGCCTTGGCCTATGGCAAAACCAAAATCCAAGAACGCCACAGGCATCGGTATGAATTTAATAATGCCTACCTAGACCAACTTGAAGCAAAAGGAATGCTTGCTTCTGGAAAGAATCCAGAAACAGGATTGGTGGAAATAGTAGAACTCCGAAATCACCCTTGGTTTGTAGGGGTGCAATTTCATCCTGAATACAAAAGCACCGTATTGAAACCACAGCCTTTGTTTGTGGATTTCATACAAGCAGCACTTGATAAAAAAAATAACAAATAACTGGAGCCTAGCCCCAGCCTTAGCAAACTACCATGGATAAAAATCAAGCAACAGGTTTGATCCTTTTTGCAGCAGTCATTCTCACCTACTCGTTATTTTTTGCGAATAGTCCAGAAATCCCTGTGGCAGAAACCAGCCCAACAGCCACAGTAAACAATGCAGAAGCGTCCAAGGCTTCTTCAACTACACCCGAAGTAGCGCAGCTTCCAGATAGTATACTCAACCTGGAGCGTCAAGCAAAATTTGGCGAACTTGCCCCATTCACCGTTGGTGAAGAAAAAAAGGTGGTTCTAGAAAATGAAGTAGTCAAAATCACCCTTTCCAATAAAGGAGGAGGTATCGAAGAAGTACTCCTCAAAAATTATGTGAGCTGGAAGAAAGAGCCTTTGTACTTATTAGATAGTACCCAAACGAGCCTCAACTACAGCCTCGACACTCGACTAGGCCCTATCAATTTGAATGAATTGTACTTCGTGCCTGTGGTAAGTACAGAAGAAGTAGAAGGCATCAAGCAACAAACGGTAACCTTTACTGCAAGCAGTCCTTCCGGCCAATTGATTCAAAAATACACGTTGAAGGGTGGAGAATATGCCCTAGAAAAGAATTTTGAAATCCAAGGTCTACAGGGAATAATCACAGCAAAGGCTCTCAAAATTGACTGGAAAGATGATATCAAATCCCAGGAAAAAGACTTAGCTGAATCCAGAAGAAAAACACAAGTTAATTATTACCTCGCTGAGGGAACCTATGAAAACCTGGGACTCAGTGACGATCCCGAAGAGGCTAAAGTGGCTGAACCTGTGAAGTGGGTTGCATTCTCCCAGCGTTTCTTTACTGCGGGAATTATTGCAGATTCTGTTTTCCAAGAAGTTAATTTAAGTCAGAGCACTCCTGCTGACTCCTCATTAGTACGTTCGATGAGCGCCAGCCTTTCCCTACCCATTCTCAAGGGTCAGGCAAACCACACCTATTATTTTGGCCCAGATCAATACAAAACCCTAAAAGGCATAACACCTGGTTTTGAGGAAAATGTGGACATGGGTTACTTTTTTGTTAGCTGGGTAAACAAATACATTGTCGTTCACCTTTTTGAATTCCTGGAGAAGTATTTCAATAGCTACGGAATCATTATCATTTTAATTGTTCTCCTCATCAAACTCGTACTATTCCCCTTGACTTACAAGTCTTACATGGGGATGGCCAAGATGCGTGTGATCAAACCAGAGATTGATGAATTGAAGGAAAAATACGGTGACGACCCCACCAAAATGCAGCAGGAGCAAATGAAGCTCTTCTCTCAACTTGGAGTAAGTCCTCTTTCAGGTTGTCTTCCCTTGTTGCTGCAGATGCCGTTCTTGTTTGCCATGTTCTTTTTCTTCCCAAATGCCATCGAACTCAGACAAGAATCTTTCTGGTGGGCAGAGGACCTCTCCACTTACGATGAATTCATCAAACTCCCGTTCACCATCCCATTCTATGGAGCACACGTGAGTTTGTTCACCTTGTTGATGACTATTTCACAGGTACTCTATGCGCACTTCAACAATCAGTTGACCACTGCTACAGGCCCGATGAAAAATCTAGGATACGTCATGCCAGTCATGTTCATGTTTGTATTGAACTCCTACCCAGCAGGACTTAGTTTCTATTACTTCGTATCGAATATCTTCACTTTTGGGCAGCAAGCCTTGATCAAACTTTTTGTTGACGATGCAACAATCCGTCAAAAAGTGGAAGAAAATAAGTTGAAAAACGTAGATAAAAAGAAATCGAAATTTCAACAACGCCTTGAGGATGCCATGAAAGCGGCTGAAGCCAAGAAGAAAAAGTAAAAAAAAGGAGCTGTAACTAGCTCCTTTTTTTTCCTCTATGTTTAAGAACCTTCAACACCTATTGGAGAGAGCTTAGGGGATTCCTTATACTTTTTTAACAAAAGTGCCATCCAAAAAAAGTAGATTCCTGCCAAAATTGGACCTGAATTTGCTTAATATTGACTTCTAAATTCTGGTCATACACACCATGGGAAAAATTATTGCCGTTGCGAACCAAAAAGGTGGAGTTGGAAAAACTACCACAGCAATGAATCTGGCAGCTAGTCTTGCCGTTTTGGAGTTCAAAACGCTTGTGATCGATGCCGACCCACAAGCCAATACCACATCAGGTCTTGGTCAGGATCCAAAAACAGTAGAAGCCAGCATTTACGAATGTATGGTGGATGGAATCGATATTCATTCCATCATTGTAAAGACCAATTTGGAGCATCTGTATCTAGTCCCTTCCCACATTGATTTGGTTGGTGCCGAAGTTGAAATGATCAACATGGAAAACCGGGAAGAGAAAATGAAAGAAGTCATCGCCTCCCTGAAGGATGAATATGACTTCATCATTATTGACTGCTCTCCTTCACTAGGCTTGATTACCATCAATGCCTTGACTGCCGCCAACTCTGTGATTATCCCAGTTCAATGCGAATACTTTGCATTAGAGGGCTTGGGAAAACTTTTAAATACCATCAAAATCATTCAAACTCGTCTAAATCCAGACCTAGGAATTGAAGGTATTTTATTAACCATGTACGATGTCCGACTGCGCCTTTCCAACCAAGTCGTGGAAGAAGTTCGGGTTCATTTCAAAAACATGGTATTTGACACCATCATTCCACGGAATGTTCGTCTTTCTGAATCTCCAAGTTTTGGGCTTCCCGTCATTTCATTTGATGCTGATGGAAAGGGAGCCATTGCCTACTTGAACTTAGCAGGAGAGATTGTACAACGAAATGGACTTCAAAAAGCAACGAATTGATCATGTCTGATTCAAAATCACCAAAGAAAAATGCTTTAGGAAGAGGCTTAGGAGCCCTTTTGGAAGATAGTCCTGCCAAAGGCAAGGGACAAGAAATTTTACCTGAAGTTCAAAAGGCTGGAATTTTTGAAATTTCGCTCAGTGAAATTCAAGTAAACCCCTACCAACCGCGAGTTCATTTCGATAAAGATGCACTGCAAGACCTATCGGATTCAATCAAGGTTCAAGGCATCATTCAGCCGATTACGGTACGTAAGTTGGGGCCAAATGAGTACCAATTGATATCTGGTGAACGACGATTTCAAGCTTCCAAACTAGCAGGACTTACCCGAGTTCCTGCCTATGTTCGCACCGCCAATGACCAGCAAATGCTGGAAATGGCATTGATTGAAAATATTCAGCGCGAGAACCTCAATGCGCTCGAAATTGCTCAATCCTATCAAAGACTTCTTGTGGAATGCAACCTCAAACAAGAAGAATTGGGTGATCGTGTAGGCAAAAACAGAACTACGGTCAACAATTACCTGCGTTTACTCAAACTGCCTCCGAGCATCCAAGCTGCTATTCGTGACCAGCAGGTATCCATGGGGCATGCCCGAGCATTGATCAATATTGAGAATGTAGA
>CAYNIK010000010.1:0-2034 GCA_964397145.1 uncultured Limnohabitans sp. | reverse complement strand
AAAGAAAAACAAGAGAGGACTATTCTCCCAAAAGATCCCAAAAAGGCAACCCTCCTTTCGGCAGTATTGCCTGGTGCAGGCCAGGTGTACAATAACAAAAGTTGGAAGGTACCCATCTTGTATGCAGGCATACTCACCGACCTCTACTTCATCAATTACAATCACAGGAGATACGAAAGTTTTCGGGATGCACTTTTTGCCTTGGACAAAAAAGAACCGAATCAATTCCCTTCCTTAAACCGTGCGTCTTTGGTTCGGAATGTGGACTATTGGAGACAAAATAGGGACCTAACCCTACTGCTGTTGTTGGGTATTTATGCCCTCAACTTGGTAGATGCCAATGTGGATGCGCACCTTTCGGGATTTGATATTTCTGAGGATTTGGCCCTGCAAGTAGCACCTCAGCTTGGCACAGTTTCTGCATCCAATTCCATGGGAGTTTCACTCACACTTCGATTTAAGTAATGAATATTGTACTACTTGGTTATGGCAAGATGGGCAAGCTAATTGGGGAATTAGCTCTTGAAAGAGGGCACCAGCTAGTAGCCAAGATTGATCAAACTAACTTGGAGCTACGCAATACTTTGGATCCAAAGACCATTGATGTAGCAATTGAATTTAGCCAACCCGAGGCTGCAATAGATCATATCCAATGGGCCCTTAACCAAGGAATCCCAGTACTCTCTGGGACAACAGGGTGGTTAGACCGCATGCCCGAAATCAAAGCGCTGACACATCAGCTACAAGGTACTTTCTTTTATGCTTCCAATTTCAGCATCGGAGTCAATGTGTTTTTTAAAGTCAATGAGCTACTTGCTCAATTGATGAATGAAACCCATGGTTACCAAGTAGGAATTGAAGAAATTCACCATACGGCAAAAAAAGACGCTCCTTCTGGAACTGCCATTACCTTAGCCGAAGGAATACTTAAGCATTACTCCAAACTAAAATCCTGGAATTTGGTCGGAGAAAATCCCAACAGCCCAGATTCTTTACCAATTACTTCCAAACGCATCGACCCTGCTCCTGGCACGCATCACATTCGCTACACCTCTGGGATAGACGACCTAGAAATCATTCACACCGCTCATAGCAGGCAGGGATTTGCTTTAGGAGCTATCCAAGTGGCTGAGTGGATTTCAGGGAAAAAAGGAGTACTTTCAATGGACGATTACCTATCTTTTTAATACAAAAGCTACCTAATGAGCAAAACTAAACCGAAAAAATCAGCCTTCCGCGAGTGGATTGATGCGCTGGTATTTGCTGTAGTAGCAGCCTCACTTATCCGATGGCTCCTACTCGAACCCTTCACCATCCCTACGGCATCTATGGAAAAAACCCTTCTTGTAGGGGATTTCCTATTTGTAAGTAAAATGCATTACGGAACCCGAATTCCAAAAACACCTTTGCAGGTTCCACTTACGCATCAGAAAATCTGGGGTACAGAAATTCCTTCTTATTCAGACTTGATTCAACTCCCCTACTACCGATTGCCTGGATTTTCCTCTGTGGAACGCAATGACGTAGTCGTGTTCAATTATCCTGTGGAATTCAATTTTCCCAATGACCTGAAAACCAATTACATCAAACGCGCTGTTGCGGTTCCTGGAGATGAAATTGAGGTTCGAGAAGGAGAGCTTTTTGTGAACCAAAAAGCGTCCCCAAAACCTGAGGAAATGCAGTATTCTTATGAAATCACCACCAATAGAAGTTTGACGGTAGACTTTCTGAAAGATTACGGAATCAACCAAGAGAGCTTTTATGCCGCTCCTGACGGAAGCCGCTACCTAATTTGGACCACAGACGCCAACATCGAAAAGCTCAAGTCCTCTCCTGTGGTCACTTCCGTTACTAAATCACTTCAGCCAAAAGGACAAGCGGAGTCAGGAATTTTTCCAAATGGCTCCAATTTGACTTGGAATAGGGATAATTACGGTCCTTTATTGGTTCCGGGAAAAGATCAGACGCTAGAAATGACGCCTGACAACGTGATGAAGTATGCCTTTACAATTGAAAAATACGAGGGGCATGAAA
>CAYNIK010000009.1:0-15582 GCA_964397145.1 uncultured Limnohabitans sp. | reverse complement strand
TTTACCGACCTGGATATTACTTTAGAAAAGACGTTCCCCATGCTGCCGAAGAACTAGATTTGGTGCTATTGACCCACGGATGGACCCGGTTTGATTGGGAAGATGTGATTCAAAACCAACTTCCAGATCAAGGCTACTACATTGAACAGGGAATTACGATTTCGGGAAAAATTAAAGAACAGAACCCAACCAAAAAAGGATTGGGAGGCGGAAAAATCACAGCCTTGGTAGGAGAAGGAGTTGAACTCCTCTCTACAGAATATGGCCCAGATGGGAACTTCCTACTGACAGACCTTCAATACCAAGATTCGGTGTCCCTTACGCTCACAGCAGAAGACCTGCGCGCACGAAATTTTATCGATCTCTCCATCGCTGTTCCGCAACTTCCCTTCACTCAACTGAGTGGTAACTATCCTGCGACTAGCATTTGGCCCAAAGGATTGGCCGCTACTGTGGGTGAACGGAACCTGATGCAACAGCTCAACTCCAACCTCCTAGAAAAGGAACTGGAAGGGATCACTGTAGAAGCGGAGACGCTTCAGGAAGAACAAACTCAGGCCCGAAAAATCTATGGAGAAGGCGATGCGGTGATCAAGCCGGAGGATATTCCCGGTGGACAAGGATTTATCAACATTTTTCAATTGATCCAAGGACGTGTGGCTGGGGTACGCGTCACCTTTGATGGATTCAATGCCACGGTACTTATTCGAGGGGTAGGCTCGCTTCAAGCAGGGGTAGAACCTATGTACATGCTCAACAATGTGCCGGTAGATGCGAGCACCCTTGCCCAAGTCAGTCCACGTGATGTGGAGAGTGTGGAGGTGTTTAAGGATCCTGCCCGAACAGCGATTTTTGGTTCCCAGGGTGGAAATGGCGTCATTGCCGTCTACACCAAGTCAGGCACAAGCACCGTATACAGCAATGTAGGAGGTACCTTGGTCACCAAATACAGTGGCTATTCCATCCCCCGTGTTTTTTATTCTCCGAAATACGAAGAAAACTCTCCTGCCAATAAGGTAGCCGATCAGCGAGCCACCTTGTACTGGAATCCACTGATTCAAACAAATTCAAGTGGAAAGGCCTCCCTATCCTATTACAATTCCGAGACTGCAAGCAGACATTTACTGATCCTGGAAGGTATAGACTCGCTAGGAAGATTGGGAAGGGTGGTCAAAGTGATCGAATAATTTGGGGGATTCCAAGGATTTGGTAGCTTCGCAAAAAATGATGCGATGAAAAATCTTCTCCTAGTCAGCTTTCTTCTTTTTGGTTCGATTACAATCCTTCAGGCACAAGAACAAGGAGATTCCCGGCTTCATGTCTTGGGGCAGTACGGGTTACGCCTGGATGAACCTGGAATCGGATTGGGCTGGGAGTACTTTTTTGCACCTCAATTTGGGCTCATGCCAAGCTATACCCAACTCTTTCCCGCGGTGGGTAGAGCAGGTAATTTCAGCGCGGATCTGCGCTACTACCTCTCCAAAGACAAGTCTCAGGTCTATGTGGTGACAGGCTATAGCCTAACCTCAGAAAATCCACAACCTGGGACAGCAGGTACCAAGCGAAATTTAAGTGGTGCGAACGTAGGGGTAGGAGCTGTAGTGCCAATCACAGACTGGGTGGGATTGAGTACCGAATTCAAGTTTCAAAGCCAAGGGATCCAGCAAACCTACTTCCGATTTGGCCTAGATTTTCCACTCGGGAAGTAAGGATTGACATATTGTCAACAGTCGACGGTCCACGGTCCACAGCTCACTGAATTGAACTTCAAGCCTTGTTTTCTTTGGTTAACACTTAAGAAGTTGTATTCAGTAACCACCCACTTTATCCTCAAACCAAGCGAATGTCGACAGTGGACAGTTAGCTGTTGACAATGGCAAACAGTTGGCTGTGGTCAGTGGACTGTTAGCTGTTGACTGATTGCAATTACTTCTTGCTGTACTCAAACAACTTTCTTTTCTCTTCTGAGGTCAATCCCTCATAGCCCTTCTCGGCAATTTTATCCAAAATTTTGTCCACTTCTTCCTGACTTAAGGATTCCTTAGCCACCGACTGCGTTTGCTCGGACTTCGTAGATCGAGATCCAGTAGAAGTTGGTCTTCTGTAACTCACTTTAGGAGTTCTTCTACTGAACAGACTTTCAAAAAACATCCCAATTTTTTGGATCGGCAAGCCCAAGTCCCAACCCTTTCTCAAGAAGAAGATATAGCCGAAGCCAAGCATCGCCCCACCCAGATGGGCAATTTCTCCCCCTGCATTTTCCCCGATCGAATTGGCAAAAGAGAGCAGTACATAAAAGGCTGCGATATAGACGATTTTAACAGGTCCAAGTAGAAACAGGAAAAAAGTCGTTTGTGGAGCAAGAGTAGCTGCACCTACCACCACCGCAAATACCCCTGCACTGGCTCCCAGCATGAGGGAACTGTCTACATTTTGGGAGAAGTACGGGGCAATGTTGTAGATCAAAACATAAAATCCAGCACCAAAAAGCCCCCCCAAAAGGTATAGGTTGGTCAGTCGCCTACTTCCAATGTATTGATGGACGAGCAATCCGAAATAGTAGAGAAAAAGTAGGTTGAACAAAATATGGAAAAGTCCTTCATGCAAAAACATGTAGGTAAAGGGAGCCCAAGGCTGGGTAGCTAGCGTTGAAACGGAAGCGGGCATCATGATCCATTCCATCCCTTCTTTGTACAGGTCTCCATAGCCACTGAGGGTTAAGAATACCCGAGCAATGAGCAGTACAAAAAAGGCAATCAAATTGATAGCCAACAACTTGTATAAGCTATTGTCTTGCCGATTGAAAGCGTTTTTTAAATTATCCCAAAAGCTTGAATACATTTTAATAGAAGCTATTTCTGTTTCTTTTCCACACGTAAACCAAGATAGCACCTACCACAAGGCCACTCAAGTGGGCAAAGTGGGCGACGTTATCAGAAGGGCTGGTAATCAATATATTGTACACCGTGTACAGGCCATAGAAGGTGACCATGTACTTGGCCTTTATGGGTATCGGAGGGAAAAGTAAAAACAGTTGCGTATTTGGAAAAAGCATCCCAAAAGCCACCAAGATTCCGAAAAGTGCACCGGAGGCACCTACCATGGGTTGGTTGACCTGCAGCTCCAAAATGGTATTCAAGGTTTGTTCAGCCCGCTGGATATTCATGGGATCTTCAGGATTTCTGCTGTACTGATCCACAAAGTCAAATATTTCTGGGGAAAAGTAGCCCCTGTTTTCAATAACTAATCGGTTGAAATATTCAGGATCAGGATCCGCATCAAAGGCCAGTACCTTTTCTTCCAAGGTTCGGTATTGAACCAAAGTATACCCAGAGTACAGCACGCCAGCTCCCATCCCACAGACCATCCAAAGTGTAAATAGCTTCTTTGGTCCTAAAAACTGCTCCAACAGTGGTCCAAAGATCAGAAGACCAAAGAGATTGCTGAAGAGATGCCAGAAGTCGGCATGCATAAACATGTAGGACAAAAATTGGAAGGGCTTGAAAGAAGCACTTTGGATATTGTACAGCGCAAACCAATTGTTTAGTGGCGGGAATACAAAATTGGCCACCAGAAAAACAGCAATGTTGATCAGCAACAGATTTTTAACAACTGGGGTGATGTTTCTAAACATGTTATTTAGCGAAGAAGGCGTGTATGCTTGTTAAATCCAATTTCACAAAGGTTTTGTTTCCAGAAGGGGAATAATTTGGATTGGGGCAAGCAAATAGCTGCCCTACCAAGGTTTCCATCTCTTGCCCATCTAGTTTTTGCCCTTTCTTTAACGCAGCTCTTTTAGAAAGGGATCTAGCCAAATTTTCTCTTTTGTCTAAGGAAAGTTCGTTTTTGAAATTTTTAAACTGCTCAATCAGTCCTTCAAAAAGTTCCTTTTCATTCTTTTCTTGTGTTTCAGCAGGCACACCTCGAATGACCACAGTGTCCTTCCCAAACTCTTCTACTTGAAACCCAAGACTAGTCAACTCGGGTAGCATGTCCATCACCAAGGCAAAATCTGCCGGGTTTAAAGTCAGTGCCGTAGGAAATAAGCATTGCTGCGAAGCACCTTGGGTGGATTGCAGCTGCTTGAGGTACCGCTCGTAGAGAATCCGCTCATGAGCCAATTGCTGGTCTACGATAAGTAGCCCTGTAGACATTTGGGCCACGATATAGCTTTTTTCAACTTGAAACGTGGTCCCTGTTCCTGCGGAGGCTTCTTGTTCCAATGCCAAAGCAACCTCACCGGCAGAAGCTCTGCTTGGAAACGTCAGGAGCTCTTGGTCTTCGCCCGAAAAAGCGGGGGATTGTTGAGAAGTGGTTTGGGGAGCTTGCCCTTCAAAAAGGCGCTCCCAACCCGAAACGGATGCACGCTGAAACTCCGGGGTATTGTAAGTTTTGTAGCCGTACTCTCGATCCACATCCAAGGAAACTTGAGGATTTTTCGTCCAATTTTCTTGAAAATTAACATCCATGCTAAAGTCTAGCGCCGGCATGACTTGGTGTGCGCCGAGAGCTTGTTTGACCGCAGAGCGAATTACCGCATAAATAGTCCGCTCGTCCTCAAACTTGATTTCAGTCTTAGTTGGATGCACATTGATGTCAATCGTTGCGGGATCTATATCCAAAAACAAGACATAGAACGGGTGTTGATCTGCTTGAATGAGACCCTCAAATGCAGTGCTTACCGCATGGTGGAGGTAGCTGCTCTTGATGTAGCGATTGTTGACGAAAAAAAATTGCTCACCACGCGTTTTTTTAGCGTATTCCGGCTTCCCTACATAACCCTTGATACTCAGGTGCGGGGTAGCTTCCTCGCAAGGCACCAACTGATTTTGAACCGCCTTTCCAAAAATTCCCACAATTCGCTGGCTTAGTTTGCCAGGAAGCAAGTTGTAGGTTTCTAATTCGCCCTGGTGAAGGGAAAAAGCAATTTCTGGATAGGAAAGGGCCACCCGTTGAAATTCGTCTACAATGTGCCGCATTTCCACAGGGTTGGACTTTAAAAAATTTCTACGAGCCGGCACATTGAAAAACAAGTTTTTCATGGCCACAGAAGTTCCGATTGGAAGGGCTGCCGGTTCTTGCTTTTTAACTTCAGACCCTTCAATTTGAATAAGGGTACCTACTTCAGCTTCTTGGGTTCTGGTCTTCAGCTCCACTTGTGCTACGGCAGCAATGGAAGCCATGGCTTCTCCTCGAAATCCAAAGGTGCGAATGGCAAAAAGGTCCTGTGCGGATCGAATTTTGGAAGTAGCGTGGCGCTCAAAGCTCATGCGTGCATCGGTAGGAGACATTCCCTTCCCGTTATCAATCACTTGAATGAGTTGCTTCCCAGCATCTTTGACGATTACTTGAATTTGGGTTGCGCCTGCATCAACAGCATTTTCAAGGAGTTCCTTGAGTGCAGAAGCAGGGCGTTGAACTACCTCACCAGCAGCAATTTGATTGGCAATGGCATCGGGAAGTAGCTGGATGAAATCAGCCATTTTTTCTACTCTTGAGAAATCTGAGTAAGTAATAAAAACCCCCGATACCTGCAGCGGTGTAGCCCATGTAGGTAAAAACTTGGGGCCCAATGTAGATGTATCCAAATGCCGAAAGTACCATCCCTAGAAATAACAAGGTTCGAAGGAGCGTCGAGGAATTGAAAACTGCATTTTCCCTTGGCTTATTGGACCTAAAGGTTGAAAATGCCCCCTTCATCATGGGGCGTCTAGGTGAGGATGAATCACCTGATTGTTCGATTTCTCCCTCCTGTTCCAATTCCATTTTTATGCGGGCGGTACGCTCCTCAATTTCTTCTTTGATTGGATCGTAATACCTGGGTTTGATTTCAAACCGTTGATGGGATGCGGTTCTAAAAATGGTAGGCAATTTCATAAGGCGCTATTTTTTACCGAAAAGGGAAATCAACTGTTGGGGTGAAATAGACAAGGTCAAATAAAACAGGTTTTTCTCACAAGAAATCCGCCTTTTCAAGCTGAAGTTTTCCAAACTTTTGTAACTTGAAACTTGGTCTTTTTTAAAGGGTCTGCATTAATCTGTGGCCTAGTGGGGCTGGTGAAAAAGCCTGTTCCTCAAACAAATTTAAGTAAAAATATAAAATTAAACTGAATCTCTTCCATGGCCGCAATCCATTCGTTTTTACTTTCATGGATCCTTATGATTGGGTTGTTCACTCCTGGAAAATCCCCCCTTTCAGAAAAAAAATCAGATCCTTTTGAAAGCAAAGATTCAGACTTGCAGGAAGCATGGGTAGATAGCGTATTTCATGCACTTACTTTTGAAGAACGGCTGGGCCAACTATTCATGGTGGCGGCCTATTCCAATAAGGACCAACGCCATGTGGATGAAATTAGCGCACTCATTCAAAAAGAAAATTTAGGCGGATTAATCTTCTTTCAAGGTGGGCCAAATCGGCAAGCACGATTAACCAACTTGTATCAAGCGCAATCCAAGATTCCCCTCATGATTGCCATGGATGCCGAATGGGGAATTGGTATGCGTCTTGATTCTACCCTAAATTTTCCAAAAGCGATGACCTTGGGAGCCATCCAAGACCCCAATCTAGTAAAAGAAATGGGGGCTGAAATTGCCCGTCAGTTTCGAGTACTTGGCATGCATGTGAATTTTGCTCCAGTGGTAGATGTCAATTCCAACCCTGACAATCCCGTCATCGGTTACCGCGCTTTTGGTGAAGACAAAATGCGTGTTACTCGTCAAGCAATCGCTTACATGAAGGGGCTTCAAGAAAATGGCATAATGGCCAATGCGAAGCATTTTCCTGGTCATGGAGATACTGAAAATGACAGCCATTTTACGCTTCCACTCATTCAACATCCTGAAAAAAGAATTTGGGATATTGATCTTTACCCATACCAAGAACTATTTAAGGAAGACCTGAAATCAGTCATGGTAGCACACTTGAATGTTCCTAGCCTCGATCAGGGGACCAACTTGCCAACTAGTCTTTCCAAACCCATTGTCACCGATTTGCTTCAACATAAAATGAATTTTCAAGGCCTCATCTTTACAGATGCCTTGAATATGAACGGAGTAGCCATCAAAGACAAACCAGGGGAAGTCGATCTTCAAGCGCTTCTTGCAGGAAATGACGTCTTGATGTATTCCGAAAATGTACCCAAAGCCAAAGAGCTTATTTTGGAGGCTGTTCAACAAGGCTTAATTACTGAAGCAGAAATCAACCGCCGAGTAAAAAAAGTACTCAAAGCCAAATATTGGGCCGGTTTACATTCCTACTCACCCATAGATACCTACCAAATAACCAAGAAACTCACGACTGAAACGACAACTGAGGTCATCGAGAAACTTTATGGAGAGGCCATTACTGTGGCCTCAAATAAAAATGATTTACTTCCTCTAGGACACCTGGACTTGAAAAAAATTGCAAGTCTAAGCATTGGGGATTCGGGGGGAGTATTCAGTACCTACCTAAATCATTATACCCAGGTAGACCATTTCACCTTGCCCAAAGCATCTGGGGAGGCTGCTCATTACAACCTGATGAAACAGTTGGAAGATTACGACATAGTCGTAGTAGGTTTAATGGGCGTCACCAATAGCCCACAACGGAACTTTGGAGTTGCACCGGGAGATGTAACACTTATCCGAGAATTGGAAAAACGGCAGCAAGTGGTTACGGTTCTTTTCGGAAATGTATATGCCTCCAAATTCTTGGAAGGTTTGGAACATGTAGTTTTTGCCTACGAAAACTCCCCATTTACACAAAAACTTGTTCCTCAAATTCTTTTTGGTGCTCGGCCTGCCAAAGGTACCTTGCCCGTGACGGTCAGTGAACAATTTACCCAAGGAGTAGGTGGCCTATTACCCAAAAAAAACCGATTGGCCTATGGAAGCCCAGAAAGTGTGGGAATGAATGGAAAAAAATTGGATAAAATTGATGGGGTGGTAGCTGAAATGATTGCAGCAAAAGCAGCTCCTGGTGCACGTGTTCTCGTCGTAAAGGAGGGGACAGTCATTTTTGATCGATCCTATGGACATCTCGATTATGAAAAAACTGCTCCTGTGACCGCAGAAACCGTCTACGATTTAGCTTCGATCACTAAGGTTGCAGCTACTACACTCGCCGCCATGTTTTTGCATAACCGAGGGGAATTAAACCTCAGCAAAACATTGGGGGATTACCTACCTGAATTAAAGACCACAAATAAAGGAGGCATCATTTTGTCAGATCTTCTGGCACATGAAGCGGGGTTGAAAGCCTTTATTCCTCATTACACCAAAACGTTGAGTTCGGGAAAGTGGAATACTACCTACTACCAAGATTCGATCGGTGAAGGCTACACCCTACCGGTATCGAATGACATGTATGCCATCCCTAGTCTTCGTGATAGCCTATGGAAATGGACTGTGGAATCTGAACTTTTGCCCAAACCACATGGCTATGTGTATTCGGATCTAACCATGTACTTTATGCAGGAAGTCATCGAACGCATTGTGAATCAGCCTTTGAATGAATTTGTGGAACATAATTTTTATGCTCCCCTAGGTTTACAAACGCTTACTTTCAATCCGTTTGAAAAAATACCCCTGACTCAAATCGCTCCAACCGAACATGACCTGACCTTTCGGAACAGAAAAATACAAGGCTATGTACACGATCCGGGCGCAGCAATGTATGGAGGAGTGGCAGGCCATGCTGGATTGTTTGGAACAGCAAATGACCTTGCCGTAGTATTACAGCTTCTTCTAAATAAGGGAACCTACGGTGATGTCACCCTGATGAATGCTGAAACTATTGAAACGTTTACTAAGAGACAATCGACCAAAAGTAGACGAGGATGGGGATGGGATAAACCTGAACCAGAAAAGGGAAAAGGAGGCCCTGTGAGCAAATTAGCTCCAAAGAGTACATTCGGACATACGGGTTTTACGGGAACTAGCATGTGGGCAGACCCTGAAAATCAGCTCATCTATGTCTTTTTATCCAATCGGGTATACCCCAAAGCAACAAACAATGCCTTATTGGACTTAGGGATTCGCACCCAGATCCATGATCTGATTTATGAATCTATTGAAAAGTAGGGCCACTCAGTTTAGTTCCCTTTGACCTCTATCACCTTAAATTCCGTACGGCGGTTGATTTGATGCTCTTCCTCGGTTTGTGCATTTGGAACCAAGAGCTTTGTTTCTCCATAACCCTTGGCCACCAATCGATCCGCAGCAATTCCTTGGCTTACTAGGTAATCTACCGCTGCCTGAGCACGCTGTTGCGATAGGTTAAGGTTATATTCATCACTTGACCTAGCGTCCGTATGCGAACTCAACTCGATGCGAATGGAAGGATTATCCTTCAGGATTTTGACCAATTTGTCCAACTCTGGAGTGGCATCGGAACGAATGGATGACTTATTTAGGTCGTAATAAATATTATCTAGCACGATGGACTTCTCTAGAATCAACTGATCCAAAACAATCGTGGTATCCAAGGTAATGTTGGTCACCTCTTGAATTAATGTGGCTGGATCCGGGGTCTTGCCCTTCGTGGTGTAGGGGAAGGATTTGGAGAAATACCCACTTCGTGAAGCGATGATGCTGTATTCACTGTCTGGAGACAGGCTAAATCGAACTCTTCCCTGAGCATTTGACATATCGCCGCCCAATTGGCGCTTATCCCCTCCATACAAGACCACACGGGTTTGAGGCAAAACTGCCTCTTTCCCATCTGATTTAACTTCCTTGGTGTAGACATTAAGCAATACATTGACAATTTTTGGTTTGGGAGTCTTGTCTTCAAAAAAGTAAATGTCATCGTCTCCTTTTCCACCGGCACGGTTGGAGGAAATGAACCCTGCTTTGGGGTATTCGGTAAAGAAAATACCAAAATCGTCCGCTTGGCTATTGAAGCTAGGACCTAAATTGTTCACAATTTGAACCCCATCCTGATTTTTCTCCGCTACAAAAAGATCCAATTTTCCCAAACCTGGATGTCCATCGGAAGCAAAGAAAAATTTTCCATCCTTTGTTGGACGAGGAAACAATTCATTGCCTGCAGTATTGATAGTGGGTCCAAGGTTGACCGCATTGCCAAAATCCCCATTGGCAAGTTTAGTTGCCTTGTACAAGTCTATTCCACCAAAGCCTCCAGGGCGATTGGATGCAAAGTAGAGTTCCGCACCATCACTTGAAAAGGCAGGGGTTGAATTCCACCAGGTGTCCTCTTCGTTGACAGGCATCCAGATAGGTTGGGTAAATCCTGCACCTCTAAAGTAGGAAACAAAGAGCATGGTCTCGGGATAATCCTTGGAAGAGGTAGAATTCCCTCGAGCATAAACTAGCGTATTGCCATCTGGGCTGATGGCCAGAGCGGCTTGATTGAGTCCCTCTTCATTTTGAAATTCAGGCAAAAGCTCCACTCCAGCAGCATCTACCTTTAGCCCTTGAGCTCTAGCCCGAAACAGCTGATGGTAGCCCGTTCCCGTAGCTGGATAGAGGCGAGAAGAAGCCCTTCCAGAAGTAAAGTACATGAAGTCCTCGCTGATCACTGGTGCGTAATCTGCACCTGCACTATTCAGTTCATTGTAGTTGACCAATTGGTAGTTGGCGTAGTAATCGGTAATCCCTTTCACTTTGGGCAGTGCCTCTAGCTCCTGCTTGACACGCGCTAGAAGTCGATCGTCAGAAGTGGCCGCAGCGGCAGCTTCAAAGGCAACCTTGGCCTCCTCCCATTTTTGGTTGGCTTTCAAACTTTGCCCTAAGAAAAAATGGGTTTCAAAGTTGGGATCTTCCTGAGCCAACCTTTGGTAATGAGGCAAAGAGGCCTCAATTCGATTGGAAAGCCGGTAACTTTCTGCAAGAAGTCGACGGGCAGACTGGTTGCTGGAGTCCTTGGCCAATACCTGACTGAAGGTAGAAATAGCATACTGGTATTGGCCTGATAGGTACTGTTCATTCCCCTTTTCAAAAAGGCTTTTGCAAGACCCAAGGAGGATCAACAGAAAAAGAGCCAGCGCAGAAAAAATGGATTTCATCGTACAGCAAGTGAAGTCTAGAAGTGAATATGGGGATTTAATTTGGAAAATAGGTGCTCAGCCAACTTTTTGAAAGCGGAAGCCAAAGGTCAGAAAGGTCGGCTTTGCTGTGAATTTGGGGTTGAATCACCTCAAGATCTGGGGTGATTTCCCCGCTACTGATTCTGGATTTGATGCCAAGTGCAGGCAAAACCTTAACCTGACCAGCTTGATCTCGCAAGGTGAGTTTGCCTTGATCCACCAAATTGACCCCTAATTGCTGCTCCAAATTTCGTAAGGCACGAACGGAGGAATCGATGGAACAGCCTGATGCTCCCAATTGGCTTTCATCCACAGCAAGGACGATGAGCTGTTCGTGTAAAATGGAATAAGAAGTGGGCATCACCTGGCCATGTGTCCCCCATTCTCCACAAAAGTCCTTGAGACTTGACTGAATCAAGGCTAGTTCATCCGCAGTAAATTTGCGAGTGGATACGTAAACCCAGACTCGTGCGCTGCCTGGCAGTTGCTCAAAAGGAATGTACATGATGTTGTATTTATTCTTCAAAGAAAAACCCTTTCTGCTTAACGGCAAAAAGGGTCTTTTGGATTCAAAACCTAAAATTAAATTCCCATATCCTTGGCAACCAATTCTGCGAGGTCTACCACCTGAACATCGGCTTCCCGATTCTTATTTTTGATTCCATCCGTCATCATCGTGAGACAGAAAGGGCAGCCTACAGCAATGGTGGAGGCTCCTGTGGCCAAGGCCTCTTCCGTACGCTCGATATTGATGTCTTTTTTCCCAGCTTCGGGTTCTTTAAACATCTGTGCCCCACCGGCTCCGCAGCAAAGCCCTTTGGTGCGGCAGCGTTTCATTTCAACTAGCTCTACGTCTAAGGCTTTAATTACTTCCCGTGGTGCTTCATAGACCCCGTTGGCGCGACCGAGGTAACAAGAATCGTGGAAGGTGATTTTTTTACCTTTAAACTCCCCTCCGCCTTGAAGGGTCACTTTCCCTTCGTTGATGAGCTGCTGGAGAAACTCAGAGTGGTGGATTACTTCGTAATTTCCACCCAAAGCTGGGTATTCGTTTTTAATCGTATTGAAGCAGTGCGGGCAGGCAGTAACCACTTTTTTGACTTCATAGCCATTCATTACTTGAATGTTGGCTACGGCCTGCATTTGAAAAAGAAACTCATTGCCAGCCCGTCGAGCGGGATCTCCAGTGCAAGCTTCTTCCGGACCCAACACAGCAAAACTCACCCCTACTTTATTCAATATTTTAACAAAAGCTTGGGTGACCGCTTTGTAGCGTTCATCAAAGGATCCTGCACAGCCCACCCAAAATAAAACCTCGGGTGTCTGGGAGTTGGCGGCCATTTCGGCCATCGTCGGTACTTGGTAGGTAGACATTTTTTTTGATACTAGACGTTAGAAACAAGATGCAAGACTACATTCGCTTTCAGGCATCCCTTACTTCATTTCTTCTTCTTTTACTTTTTCGGACCAATTGAACCGGTCAGCTGGACTAAATTTCCAAGGGGAAAAACTCGTTTCCATATTTTGGAACATCGAATTCCACTGCGCAGGGGTGCCGGATTCCTCCATGGCTACATACCGGCGAAGTTGAAGGATTACCGAAAGTGGATCCAAGTTGATCGGGCATGCTTCCACACAGGCGTTGCAACTGGTACAGGCGTTGATTTCTTCTTTGCTGATGTAATCGCCCAACAAGGATTTGCCATCTTCTAATCCAAGACCTCCTGCATCCAAGCTTTTCCCTACTTCCTCGACACGATCCCGCACATCCATAAGAATTTTACGTGGGGAGAGTTGCTTACCCGTCAGGTTGGCTGGGCACTCCGAAGTGCATCGACCACATTCGGTACAGGAGTAGGACTGCATAAGCTGCACCCAGGTGAGATCGTTGACGTCCTTGGCACCAAAACGCCCAATTTCTGCAGGAGCCTGCTCCTCTTGGGAAGTTGGCAAGCCCATCATGGTATGTACTTCTTTGGTTACCTCTGGCATATTTTCGATTTCACCTTTGGGTTTCAAATTAGAATACCAGGTGGAAGGAAAAGCGAGAAAGATGTGTAAGTGCTTGGAATAGGTCACATAAACTGCAAAAGCAAGGATTCCCATAATGTGAAACCACCAAGCAAAGCGCTCGATGAAGACCAAGGTACCAGTGGAAAATCCCTCAAAAATTGGCTGAATGAGACTGCTAAAGAAGAGCGGCCCCAAGACAACGTAAGGATCCACACTTCGAGCTGCTAAAAGTTGATCACTTGCATTCATGGTGAGGATAGCAGCCATCAAGACAATCTCAATCACCAAGATTAGGGTTGCATCCAAAGCAGGCCATCCTTTCAATTCAGGCTTGGTGAATCGCTCCACCTTCACTACATGACGACGGATAAGTAGAACTACACAAGAAATAAGAACCCCAACAGCCAAAAATTCAAATACCGTGAGGGCAACAGTGTATGCGCTACCTAAAAAGGGAGCCAAGATACGGTGCGTCCCCAAGAGACCATCCAAGACAAACTCCAAAACCTCTAGGTTGATCACCAAAAAACCAACATAAAGTAGCGCGTGGAGCAGGGCGGGGATCCATCGCTTGAACATTTTTTGTTGTCCAAAAGCAACCAAAATCATCGTCTTCCAACGAGTGGCTGATTGATCGTTTCGAGTTGCTGCCTTGCCCAAGCGGATGTTTCGCTGAAGGAATTTCACTCTTTTAAAGAGAAAAAAGCCAGCAATTCCTAAAATTAAAAGAAATGCAACTTGTGGTAAACTGCTCATATTGATCCGATTAAGGAGTATTTTTGAAATTTGGGTCTATTTTTTTCTGAAAAGGATTTGTATGGAAAACTCAATTTTCTACCTTTGCAACACTTCAAAAGGATGGTGATATAGCTCAGTTGGTAGAGCATCGGACTGAAAATCCGTGAGTCGGTGGTTCGAGTCCACTTATCACCACAACCCCGGTCTTCACAGATCGGGTTTTTTTTTGCCCTATTTTTTTGCTGCTGTGTCAATTGCTTCTCACCCTTTTGTTCTGCCAAAATATAAAATAGTCTGCATGCATACTATTTTTTAGCAAATTTAAAATTGAATTTTAAGTAAGCCCAAGTCAAAGCCAAGGCCGATCCCAATACCGAATTCGCTTTTCTAGCAGTGAGAACAAGAAGCTGCGAGTTTTGTTGGAGTAGTTCTTTCCGCTTTGGCAAAAAATTGACAGCTAGGGTTAGCCTATTATTTCTTCAGGGATAGCGCCATTTCTGCCACCCGTTTACCCAATCCTCTCCCTTTCACTAAAAATTGCTCCGCTACAGTGCCGCCTTGGAAAGGGGCCTCGCCTGTGACCGCAGAGGCACCGAAAGCTGCTTCCGTTTCCTCTCCACCTAGCACCAACATTCCATGAATCAGCATGGAATGGAGCAGATTCAGCTGTACCAATTCCTCGCCAATAGACATCCCTCCGCCTGTGACAAAGGCAGCACCCAACTTATTTTTTAGCGGACGCCCGTCAAAGGGCCAGCGATTGATGAATTCCTGCACGGCGGGGGCCACATTGGCATTGTAGACGGGTGAGCCGACCACAATCGCGTCGGATTCGAGTAGGTCCTGGCTACTGACCTGATCGATAGAACGCAAAATCACGCGCACACCAGCTACCGATTTTGCCCCCTCCTCCACAGCCTGGGCCATGACTTGGGTGTTTCCAGATTGGCTGTAGTACGCAATCAAAACTGTGGGTTGCCCTTGCCCATATCCCACAAAGGAAAAGAGCAGGAATAGCAAACTGAGTAGGAAAAACCGATGCTTTTTTGGGGAAATATTCATTCCCGAAAATAAAAAAAATCCCCATCTCAATTAAGAAATGGGGATTTGAATCTGAAAAATGAGGCTTATTTTTTCCAGCTAGCTTTGCCGCCTTTGGCAGAATCCACGGTGATGCTCATGTTTTGTGTGGAAGATACAATCCATCTCACTTTCACGGCACCCATACCAGGAATATTGGCAACTGCAATCTTTTCTGGAGAGGCAATTTGCTCGTTGTACTTTTTCATGTCTTCATCTTCTACTACAAATCCAGCCACTACCTTGGCACCGGAAAGGGTCACGTAGTCTGGACGCTCGATCCGGTACTTCAAGTCCTGACTCGCATGGGTAGGCATCATTCGCTCGTTGAAGATCGTGGCAGTTACAGCCTTCAACCCTCCACCTAAATCTTCCTCTTTCACGTCAGTGATGGAAAGTTTTGGCGTATGGTAGGCGTGGTAGATGGTAAATGCGGCGTTGCGATGCGCATCCTGTTCCAATAGAAATCCTGGGTGAGCTCGACCAAAGGTCTTCTTGAACCCTCCAATCTCCACAGTTCCAAATTGGGGATGCTTAAATTCTTTGTAGTTGACAAATGCGTCTCCCAAAGTGAGTAACTCATCTACTTTAAGCTGCTCCTCTTGGTTGCCTCGGCCTGCTTCCTTGTTGAAGTAGAGGTAAGACACCATGAGTTCGTTGGTATAGGTGAAAATCCCGCGGTTGCCATAAAACCAGTCCAATTCTCCACCGAATACAGAGT
>CAYNIK010000008.1:0-15774 GCA_964397145.1 uncultured Limnohabitans sp. | reverse complement strand
CGAATATCCATGGCCAAAAAGTCGTTGGTCACCAACTGATCCAAGCCACCCAGTACCTCTAGTAAGGATTCCCGTGTCTTGGTCAAACTGTCGTAGTGACGCACGTTGGTTACGACGGTATTGCCCGTGCGGAACTTGTCCAAATTGACCAATTCGAGGATGCGTGCCTTGAGCAATTCCAGGTTTTGTTTATTCCCCGCTGAGATGAACAACATGTCCGAATAACTAGCTTCTAATTCACTGACAATATTTGGCTTAGCAGCATCCAGTTTATTGCCTACTTTAAGGTAAGGAACTCCTAGGTTGTCCAACTTATTCAGATCTCGATGCACTTCGACCAGGTCAGTATCGCTCAAGTCAAAGAGGTACAGAATCAGGGAGGCAGTCCGCATCTTTTCCTGCGTGCGGCTCACGCCAATTGCCTCAATCGTGTCGGTGGTTTCCCGGAGTCCTGCGGTATCGATAAATCTGAAGATTACCCCACCCAAACTTAGTTCGTCTTCAATAAAGTCTCGCGTCGTACCTGCAATATCGGAGACGATAGCCTTTTCCTCGTTGAGCAGTGCATTCAGTAGGGTGGACTTGCCTGCATTGGGCTTGCCCGCAATTACGGTAGGTACTCCGTTCTTAATCACATTGCCCAAGTCAAAACTCAAAATGAGTTCTTCCACGAGCCGTAGGATGCGTTCCACGAGTTGGCGCAGTCCGTCCCGGCTGACAAACTCCACATCTTCTTCTGAAAAGTCGAGTTCCAATTCGATCATCGAAGCGAAGTGAATGAGTTGGTTGCGAAGCTCTTGAATTTCGGAACTAAAGCCACCACGCATCTGGTTGAGCGCGGCCTGGTGGCTGCTCTCGGAGTCAGAGTGGATTAGGTCAGCTACCGCCTCGGCTTGGGCCAGATCAAACTGCCCATTTAAGAAGGCACGCTGCGTAAATTCTCCTGGCTTGGCGAGTCGAATCCCCTTGCGGACAAATAGCTTCAGCACCTGATTGACAATGTAGGAAGAGCCATGTGTGGAAATTTCCACTACATTTTCCTTCGTAAAGGAGCGAGGTCCTTTGAAAAGGGATACGAGCACTTCGTCGATGATCTTTTCCCCATCGCGAATTGTACCCAAGTGAATGGTATGGGAGGGCTGCTCTTCTAGATTTTTACCGAAAAAAACCTCATTGCATACGCGAATGGCGTCTTTACCTGAAATACGGATCACGGCAATGGCACCTACTCCCTGCGGGGTGGCTAAAGCAATGATGGTGTCCTCGCGCTCCGAAAGGGTGAAACTCATGGGTTCTTTTTAAAGGCTTTATCAATCAAATCTGTCAATCCTGCTAGGAAGGCTGCTGGCTCCCGGTAGCCTGGAAGTTGTGCGATATTTTGCAAACTGGGCTCGATCACCACAAAATTGGGGTAGGAATTGACCCGCATGGATGCAGCCATTTGGGCTTCGGTGAAGGTTTTGCCCATAAATTGAAAGCTCCGCTTCGTGTCTTCTGCATTGAGCTTCACTGCATAAAAATTCTTCTGAAAATGGGCAATGACTTGAGGATCGGTAAAGGTGTCTTTGTCCATCTTTTTGCACCAGCCACACCAGTCGGTGTAGACATCGACCAAAATCATTTTTGGATTCTTCTCATTGGCTGCAATGGCTTCCTCAAACTTCATCCACTGGATTTGGGCTTGGGCTTGAAGGTTCTGGCTGAGGAGAACCAGGAGTAAAATGAGTGAATAGACTTTCATAGACGTGTTTTCAAGAATCAAACGCAGGGCTGGATTTGGAAGTTCCTCGGAGACCCAATGGCCAGTTACCCTTAATCAGGGCACTGCTAAAGAAGAATACTCCGGCTACGGCCACCATCATGCCTGCGATGGAACTGTCAATCCAGTAGGCAAGATAGTATCCCAAAATGGCAATTAAAATTCCTAAGGCAGCGGTGAGGCGCAGTAGGGGGATCAAACTCTTTGTCCAGAGGTAGGCAGTGGATGGGGGAACCACCAACAAAGCCACCACCAAAATGGCACCCACGGATTCGAAACTGGATACTGTCGTGTAAGAAACCATGCTCATTAATGCCAGGTTGACTCCCTTGGCCGGAATGCCAATGGCTGAGCTAAAGTGCTCGTCAAAGCTGGTTAGGGATAATTCCTTAAAGAGCAAGTAGATAAAACCTGTAACCAAGAAGAAGTTGAGCCCGGCCAACCAGGTGATTCGGGGACCTAAATTGAGACCACTTGGAGTGATCCAGAGGTCGATAGGCAGGTAGGCGATTTCTCCATACAGTACACATTCCTGATCCAGGTCTACCTTGTAGGCAAAGAGGTTGATTAGGATAATGCCGATGGCAAAAAGGAGCGTGAACGTGATGCCGATGGAGGCATCGAGCTGTACCTTGGCTTTTTTGCGTAGCGCATCGATCATCAGCGTGGAAAGGATGCCGAGCAGGCCAGCTCCAATGATGACTTCCAAACTCCGCTGGCTTCCGGACACAAAGAAGCCGATCACAATGCCAGGTAGTACGGCATGGGAGATGGCATCCCCAGTCATGGACATTTTGCGGAGCAAGAGGAATACGCCCAAAAAACCACAGGAGATTGCAATCAAGGCTCCGGTGAGGATAATCAAGAGGGCATTGGTATCAAGCGTCATGGGATTCTCGGGGGATAGTTTCTTGGTGAGGATCGAGGGTAGGATAGTTGAGGCGCTGCTCAAGCAGGGCTTCCAGCTCAGGAGTTAGGAGGTGCTCCATCTGCTCGGCAGACTCGTGGACGTGGTCAGGAGCAATGTTCATGGACTCATTGAGGTACACTTCCCACAAGCGGTGGAGACGTACAATTCGCATGGCATCCGAAGTGCCTTGGGGACTAAGCCTAACGCCTTGGGAATCCTGTAGCACTAGTCCTTGCTTGGTCAATACCTGCAGGGAATGGGCTATTTCTTTTTTGTGAAAAGGGTACAATTCACGAATTTCTTCCAAAGACAGGACCTCTCGATTTGCTTCTTTGGCTTTGAATAACGCCTTCATCAAGTGATCGCGGTGAGTTTTGTTTAAGTAGCTGCGTCGAGCTAGGAAGCGACGAATCAATCCGCTTTTTGGGGAGAATATAAAGGACAGCAGCGCGATTAAAGACAAAAAGACCACCACCCAGGGGCCTGTAGGCATTTGTGGTAAGATAAATGAAATATAGGTTCCTAGGATTCCAGAAAGAATGGAAAAGAAGGCAGCAAGCAGGAGCAAGGGTTGCAGTCGGTCGGTCCAAAAACGTGCTGCTGCTCCAGGAGTGATCAATAGGGCTGCCATCAGGACTACACCGATTGCTTGGATGCCAATTACCACAGCTAGGATCAAGAGTACATTGAAAACAAAGCGTATGCCTTTCATTGGGAATCCGATGGCCTGTCCAAATCCAGGGTCGAAAACCATCAAGCGAAATTCCTTTAGAAATAAGGTCAAGACGAGCAGGATGGCTAAGGACAAGCCTCCATACAGGAAGAGGTCTGCTTCTGCGATGCCAATGGCATTTCCGAAAATGAATGAGTTGAGGCCAGCCACCTCTGGATTCCCAGATTTTTGAATAGCGGTCAACGCTACGATACCTATTCCAAAAAATACGGAAAGGATGCTGGCAATGATGCTGTCTTCGCTCAACTTCGTGTTTTGCTTCAACCAGGAAGACAAAAAGGTAGCCAAGGCACCCGATAAGAAAGCACCCGTGACGATGTAGCGCGGGTCTTTTTCTCCAGCAAGTACAAAACCCAAGCAAATCCCAGGCAGTACCGCATGGGAGATGGCATCACCCAGTAAGGCTTTCTTATCCAAAAAGGAGAAAGTACCCACATAGGCCGAACCGATTCCAAGCAGCGTGATGCCCAACACCACCCAGGTGATGGAAGGATCTTGAAAGGTGAAGAAATACAGAAAGTCTTCCATATCAGCTTTTCAATGGGTTGAAGTCTTGCTTTCGAATCAAATCAGTCACCTGGGTGAGCAGGTTGAGTTTCCCTCCGTAGGTTTTGCGGAGCAGCTCCTCAGTCATCACTTGGTCCTTGGGTCCAGAAGCCACCAGATGCAGGTTGAGCATGATCACCCATTCAAAGAAGTTCATCGCACTGTGGATGTCATGGTGGACCACCAATACGGTCTTGCCGGCACGTGCCATATCCTGCAGCAACTGGAAGATGGCGGTTTCGGTGGCCATATCCACCCCGGCAAAGGGTTCGTCCATCAGGTACAAGTCTGCTTGTTGAGCCAGCGCACGGGCGATAAACACGCGCTGCTGCTGTCCCCCAGACAGTTCAGAGATCTGTCGATTGGCAAAGGCCGTCATGCCCACTTGTTCCAAAGCTTCTTGGGCGATTTGGATTTCCTTTTTGCCGGGACGGCGAAATAGCCCCAGTTTCCCATAAGTTCCCATGACAACTACGTCTAAGACGGAAGCGGGGAAATTCCAATCCACAGATTCTCGCTGGGGTACGTAGCTGATTCGGGTGCGAACTTCCTGAAGCGGCTTATCAAAAATCTTGATGTAGCCCGAAGTAGGTGAAATCAAGCCCATGATGGATTTGATCAATGTGGATTTGCCAGCTCCATTGGGACCAAGGATGCCAATCAATTGACCTGCTGGAAGGCTCAAATCGACATTCCATAGTACGGGATGTTGATCGTAGCTCACCGTGAGGTCATGCACTTCTAAGATGGGGTTAGGTACCTGCGTGATCATGGGAGTAGTTGGCTGTAGATAAGTTGAAGATTGGTTTCAAACATGCCGAGGTAGGTTCCAGCAGGGGTGTTTGGTGCATCGAGGCTGTCTGTATACAAGGGGCCTGCTAGTTTGACCACCTGATTTTTTTCTGCTGCGCCTCGAGCTACTGCTTGGAGGGCTTTTGGGGAAATGGTCTGTTCGGCAAAAATGGCTTTCACTCGGTGGGTCTGAATGATGGTGATCAGTTCGGTCAAGTCCCGCAATCCCGGTTCGCTGAGCGTAGAGAGCCCTTGAAGGGAGTAGACTGGAAGCCCATAGGCCTTGCCAAAATAGGCGAATGCATCGTGCGCAGTCACCAGGACCTGTTTGTGCTGCACCAGTTCTTGAACCTTGGCTTTGGTTTGTTGATCTAGCGCCTCGAGCTGATCCAAGTAGGCCTCGGTATTTGCTTGAAGTTGTGGCTTCCAAGTAGGTTGCCAGATTTGAAGTTCTTGGCTGGCATAGGCTAGGGCAGCGGACCATAGGGAAATGTCAAACCAGATATGGGGATCAACACTGTGCGATTCCGGACCGGAGCGGAGAAGTTGGTCTTCCGGGATTCCTTTGGACACATCAATGAGGGCCTGTTGCTTGGCAAGCTTCTCAAAAATCTCGGTCATTTTCCCCTCCAGGTACAGACCATGGTAGACCACCAGGTCCGCTTGAGTAAGCAGATCGAGGTCGCGTACCGAAGCCTTGTACAGGTGCGGGTCTACACCGGCGGGCATCAGGGCTACGACCTCTGCTTGATCGCCTACTAGCTGCTGTATGCCATCCGCCAAAATACTCGTGGTGGCCACGATCAAGGGTTTGGCACGGCTGGATTTGGAAGCTGAGGTGCAGCTCCAACAAAGAATGAGAAGTAAAAAAATGGGAGCTAAACGGTTCATGACTGCAGGACGAGAATGTTGCTAGCTACATCTTTGGACATGAAGAGGGTCTTTTTTTGATCGACTAGAATCTCGACCGAACCGTCGAATTCTACTTTGTCGAGCACCTTGATGCGGGCGCCGATGTAGGCTCCGACTTTATCCAGGTAGCGGAGAAAAGCTGCAGAACTGTCTTTGACCGCCACGATTTGTCCGCCTTGGTCGATGTTCATTTCATTTAATGCTATTCGAGGGCGGGAGCGTACGTCACCATACTCGTCTGGGATAGGATCTCCATGGGGGTCAAACTTGGGGTAGTTGAGGTAAGCGTCCAGTCGTTCGATGAGGAGGGGAGATTGGATATGTTCCAATTGCTCTGCCACCTCGTGGACCTCATCCCAAGCAAAATGCAATTTATCAACAAGGAAGACTTCCCAGAGTCGGTGCTTCCGTATGGTTTGTAGTGCAAGGCGCTTGCCAAGTTCTGTGATTTGAAGCCCGTAATATTTGCGGTATTGGATCACTTCTTTTTCTCCCAACTTCCGAAGCATATCGCTCACCGAGGCAGGCTTTGTCTGGATTGCGGCAGCAATGTCGTTGGTGGAAACGCTTTTTTTTCCTTCTTCCGAGAGGTGGTAAATGGCCTTCAGGTAGTTCTCTTCTGCAGTAGTTAATTCCATGCTGTAAAGTAATAATGAGACAAATATAAAAATAAAATTAGATTTATCTAAAAATAAACTTGTGTTAAACTAAATCGACTGTGGAAAACTCCAATTCACCGGGGGATTCGGATTTAGGATAAACTGAATAAAAAACTAGGCAAATCTAAATAATGGCCTAGTATATTGATAGACAATAATTTAGATGAATTCAAAATCGAACAAATGGCTCCTTAAAAAAGAAATAGTTTCTGTGCACTTGTCCACATCCCTTTTCTGCTTTTAAGGAAAAATTCCGCTGATGTCTGTAAAAATCTCTCTGACAAACGGCAGTTTCCATAGAAGATTTTCGCTGAATCATTGGGCTGTTGGGTTCGTCAATTTCTCCAAAGACTAGGGTTACAAGTCTTCTTTTTTCCCGGTAGTAACTAGAGGAAGTTCCCTAGGCAGGTGAACCTCAGGCCGATTAGTGCAAACAAAAAATTGAACAGGCAGTTTGAAAATCGAAGAGTTATTGAAGCTGTATTATTTCAGGCTAGTGACTACCCTTTTTCAGGTCTTTCTGCAAAAAATCCTATGAACTTCCCTAGGGATTTCTTTGATTCGCGTTCTCAAAAAATATAACCGTTTGCTATCCTCTAAAAGTGGAAGCAACTAGCTATTCAAAATCCATGGACATTAAATCTACCATCGAACAGGCTTGGGAAAATCGTGAACTCCTTCAGGAGCCAAGTACTCAAGAAGCCATCCGTAGCATTATTGCTGACTTAGATTCCGGAAAACTCCGGGTAGCGGCTCCTTCTGAGTCTGGAGATTGGATTGTCAACGACTGGATAAAAAAGGCGGTGATCTTGTATTTCCCCATCCAAAAAATGCAGACCATCGAAGTAGGTCCTTTTGAGTTTCACGACAAGATGGCGTTGAAAACCAACTACGCGGCACAGGGTGTTCGCGTGGTACCGCATGCTGTGGCGCGTTACGGTGCCTACTTGGCTTCGGGCGTAGTGATGATGCCCAGCTACGTGAATATCGGTGCGTACGTGGATTCTGGAACCATGGTAGATACTTGGGCTACTGTGGGATCCTGTGCCCAGATCGGTAAGAATGTGCACTTGAGTGGGGGTGTAGGGATTGGTGGGGTTCTTGAGCCGGTTCAAGCGGCTCCTGTGATTGTAGAAGATGGTGCATTTATCGGAAGCCGCGTGATCGTGGTGGAAGGAGTGCGAATAGGGAAGGAAGCTGTAATTGGAGCAGGGGTAACCTTGACCGCAAGTTCAAAAATTATTGACGTGACAGGCCCTACACCTGTAGAATACAAAGGCTATGTACCTCCACGCTCTGTGGTGATTCCGGGAAGCATTCCGAAGGAATTTCCAGCTGGTACTTATCAGGTGCCTTGTGCCTTGATTATCGGTCAACGCAAAGCGTCCACAGACCTCAAAACATCCTTAAACGACGCGCTTCGCGAGAATAACGTAGCGGTTTAATCCACCTCATGAATCAAAGCAGTACGTACTTCTTGGGTTTGCTGATCGTCGCAACCCTTTTTTCCTGTTCAGGTGCTTCGGATATAAATCCGGGAGATGTCGCCTTCAACAAAGGGGATTATTCCGCTGCGGTTGTGGGTTATACGGAATCCTTACAAACCAATCCTACTGACCTAGACCTGCTTTTCGGAAGAGGTAGGGCCTATCAGGAATTGGGTAAATTTCTTGAGGCACAAGCCGATTTTGAACAAGCGCTTAACCTAGATCCCAAAAATTTCCAGGTCCTCCTAAGCCTAGCTACCATAGAGCTCGAGCAAAAAAGCTATGCAAGTGCCTTGCTCTATGCAACTAAAGCTGAGGAAATTCCTGGGGCTCCGGCCATGGCTTCCTTCTTGAAAGGGAGGGCCCTACATCAGTTGGGGATGCCCGAAGATGCTCTAAAAGCTTATGGCAATGCCATCCAGGTGGATCGGAATTTTGGCCAGGCTTATCTTAATCGGGGATTGCTCAAGGTGGCTTTGGAACGGACCAAACAGGCTTGTGAAGACTTCAAATTGGCTGCTGCCTTGGATTATCCAGGAGCAAAGGAGAATTTGGAAAAATACTGTAAGTAGTTGAATTACCTGTTCAAAGGTCAATAGTTCTAAAAGCGCCATACCCACTGCGAAGAATTGACAGCGGAATGCCAATCCAGGGTCTGAAGCGCACCTTCTTGAACTCCAAGCCTTAGTTGCTCAGGATAGCTGTAAAAACGCAGGTAAGCACAAAATTACTTCTTAGTAGGATCTGCGTGCACATGCGCTTCATGGGTGCAGAGCGTGGTAGAGGCGGTTTTTCCGCTGCCCTCGCAGGTTTTGCAGGCGCTCACTTCTTTTCCACTGCCTCCACAAGTAGGACAGGCTAATCGGCCTTTACCCGCACAGCGTTCGCATTCGTAAAAGTCGACAAGATTAAACACGTTCACTTTTTTGATCATTCCAGAAGCTCCGCAGCGGCTGCAGCCGACTACCCCTTTGGCTTTGCAGTAGGAGCAAGCTTGCTCGGTTTGTTTTTTGCCTTGGCAGGTCAAACAATTCTCGTAGCGATAGCCACGTCGATCGCATAGTTCACAGGCTTGAATTTGAGCCATGGGCACTTTCAGCTTTTCCTTGAGTCGTGATGCAGCCTCGTAGTTTTGGCCTGTAAATCCAGTTAATTCTAAGTATTTATTGACAAAGCTTTGGCTATTGTCGTATTGGCCCAGTTGGAAAAGGGTTTCCGAGAAATAATAAGGCATCTCTTCAGGTAGTGGAAGACCTGAATCAATGAGATTACGAAAGATGGAATTTGCTGTTTGGTAATCGGCTCGCTCCATGGCAGCCAAGGCTCCCTTCATCCAGCGATCTGTTTGGCCAAGGTTGACTTGTGCGCTTGCGCCCAACACTAGAAAAGCTTGTAGGCCAAGAAACAAAAAAAAGGTAGTGGCAAGTGCTTTCAAGATGCGTTAATTTTTTGGCAAGTAAGCAACTGAAAATCGTTCCTTCAAGAAAAACGAAATACTTCTAAAAAAATAATTCTTCCAGTTCACCTGAAGCCGGATAAAAAAGAGGAGTGGATTTGACAAAAAATAGGAGCAATCCCTTTCGCTTCAGTGAAAAGATGTTGATTTTTGGCGCTTAACTAATCCTTTCTACGTGATCATTGCTGTAATTGGAGGAGGTGCTGCGGGTTTTTTTGCCGCCATCCATGCCAGTGGGCCTGGGATACGGGTACTCCTTTTTGAAAAATCCCCCAAACTACTCTCCAAGGTAAAAATCTCAGGAGGGGGGCGATGCAATGTGACTCATCGACCAATGGAAATCTCCAAACTGGTGAAGAATTACCCGAGAGGAGAAAAGTTTTTGAAAAAGGCCTTTCCCCATTTTTCGATCCCAGATACCTTTTCCTGGTTTGAGTCCAGGGGGGTGCCTTTGAAAATTGAGGAGGATGGTCGGGTATTTCCCCAATCCAATACCTCCCAAACCATCGTTACCTGCTTGGAAGAAGAAGCCAAAAAGCTGGGCGTACAGATTCAACTTTCCAATGGAATAAAGTCGATCCTTCCCAAAGACCAAGGCTTTGTATTGGGTACCGATAAAGGAGAAGTAGCTGTTTCCAAGGTCATAGTTGCTTCGGGAGGACATCCAAATTTGGGGGCTTACGAATACCTTAAACAATTGAATCATAAATTAGTACAACCTATTCCTTCACTTTTTACTTTTAACACTCCCCAAGAACCCATTCGTGACTTGATGGGGGTATCCATGGGAGATACAGTAGTAAAATTGGAGGGGACCAAACTCAGTTACCGAGGACCAATTTTGATCACCCATTGGGGCATCAGTGGGCCTGCCGTGCTCAAGCTTTCTGCTTTTGGTGCAGATTGGCTTCACGAACAGCAATACAAGGCCCGGGCAATCATCCAATGGAATGCAGACTTGGGTGAGCAGGCCTACGCGGAGCAGCTCAGTAATTACGCATTACTTCATCCCAATCGGAAGGTGTATTCCCATCCGCTTTTTGGAGTGCCAGCTCGGCTTTGGGAGCATTTCTGTAGTCAAGCTGAATTATCTGATGGACAGCTTTATGGACAGCTGCCTAAGAAGCTTCAAAATAAGTTGGTGCAGTGCCTATTCTGCTATCCAGTGGCCATGCAGGGAAAAACCACCTTCAAAGAGGAGTTTGTGACTGCAGGAGGAGTGGCCTTGGATGAGGTCCATCCAGAAACCATGGAAAGCAGATTGCATCCTGGAGTTTATTTTGCAGGGGAGGTACTCAATCTGGATGGAATCACCGGAGGATTCAACTTTCAGGCGGCCTGGACCACAGGATACCTCGCCGGTAAGTCCGCAAAAGGAGAGTAGTAGAAAAAAGGGGGAATAAAAAAAAGGCAATACGCATTGCCTTCTTTCTCAAATTTAATCCCCTTTAACTCTATGAGTCCATTAATTACCTGAAAAATAGTAGTTTAGATCAATTTATAGGTTACCTAAAAATGAAGTTGAGTTGAAGTTTTTACACAAGTAGCCATGCCTATTCGCTCCTCATCCTACACCAAGCCCCCATTTCATTACCTGAATGGACATTTCGAAACGATCCTCCCCAGCATTTGGAGAAGAATCGAGGGGGTATTCTATGTACGGGAAAAAATAGGCACTCCTGATGGGGACTTTTTGAACTTAGACTGGTCACGGGTAGGCGGAGAGCGGCTTTTAATTGTATCTCATGGGCTAGAGGGGGATTCCCAACGGCATTATGCACGCGCTTTGGTCAAATTGTTTAATCAGCAAGGCATTGATGTGCTGGTATGGAACAATCGTTCCTGTGGGGGTGAACTCAACCTGCAACCGGTGCTGTACCACCATGGATCTAGTCAGGACTTGGATACGGTCATTCAGCACGTACTTTCTTTTTCCCACTATTCTGAGCTATATCTAGCAGGAATTAGCATGGGCGGGGCGCAAACGCTCAATTACCTAGGTAAGAAAGGTGAGGACCTACCCAGTATCCTGAAAAAGGCGGCCGTGTATTCCACTCCGGTACATTTGCCATCCAGCGCAGCTACGCTTAGACGGCTCGCCAATCGGTTTTACCAACAGAAGTTTCTGGGCAAGTTGAAAAAGAAAATGGAAGCAAAGGGCAGGCAGTACCCGGGGTTAATCGATTTGGAACGGCTGCCCCATGTGCATGATTTTGATGAATTTGATACCCAGTATACCGCCAAACTGCACGGGTTTGCCAATGCAGCTGATTTTTACGAACAAGCCAGTCCTCACACTCACTTGAAAGGGATCCACCTACCGACCTTGATTTTGAATGCCCTCAATGACCCCTTGTTGGGTCAGGAATGCTACCCTGTCACATTTGCCCAAGGCAGCACTGAAATCTTCTTGGAAATGCCCAAGCGAGGAGGGCATACCGGATTTACCATCCCAGGCTCAGAATTCAACTACGCGGAATATCGCCTCCTTGAATTTTTGACTCAGGGTTAATTGTACGGACTAAGGAAGGGATAAGTCAACCGAGGCGGCTGATTAGAAGCGTTTGAGTACCATTTCAGCCACCGTGCCTCCAATAGAGAGGGAACTGGTTGCAGCAGGAGAAGGCGCGTTGAGTACGTTGATCGCAAACTCCGATTCGCGGATCGCAAAGTCATCCAAAAGACCTCCAGTGCGGTCACAAGCTTGAGCACGTACACCTGCGCCACCTTCTACCAGATCAGATTCTTGGATTTCGGGGATCAGTTCTTGGAGAGCTTTGGTAAATGCAGCCTTGGAAAAAGAACGGTATAATTCACCCAAACCTGTTTTCCAATACTTCCCTGCAACTTTTTGGAATCCAGGCCAAGCCAAGGTTTCGGCTAGCTCCGCAAAATTCACATCGGTTTTTTTGTACCCTTCTCGTTTAAATGCCAATACAGCATTGGGTCCTGCTTCTACGCCCCCTTTTTTCATGCGAGTGAAGTGTACGCCTAGGAAAGGGAAGTTGGGATCTGGAACTGGGTAGATGAGGTTTTTGACTAAGTACTCTCGGTCTTCTTTTAGCTTAAAGTATTCGCCTCGGAAAGGAATGATTTTGACATCGTCGATGGATTCGTCATTCATGCGAGCTACCTTATCCGAGTAGAGACCTGCGCAGTTGACTACCAACTTTGCTTGAAATGTACCTTTTGATGTTTCTATGTAATTGATGGAATCTTTTTGATTGATTTCCAAAACTTTATGTTCAAGAAAAATCCCTCCACCTTGCTGCATCATTTTTCGTCCATAAGCCAGTGCTACTTGGAGATAATCCACGATTCCAGTTTGGGGTACATGGATTGCTCCGATGCCGGTGCAGTAGGGCTCGTATTCCTTAAGCTCTTCCAAGGTGATTTTGCGAGTACCGGTCAAGCCGTTTTCCAAGCCTCGTTCTAGAAGCATTTTCAAGAGTGGCCGTTGTGATTCGCGTGTGGCAACTACTACTTTGCCAGTGATTTCGTAGGGGACTTTTTCCTCCTTGCAGAAGTTGAGGAGTTCATGGTAGCCTTTGATGCAATTGATCGCTTTCAAGGAACCCGGTTTGTAGTACAATCCGGAATGGATTACTCCAGAGTTATTGGCCGTTTGGTGCTTGGCCAACTGACTTTCTTTCTCCAAAATGGCAATTTTCAAGTCAGGACGCGCACTGATTAACTTATATCCGGTAGCAAGTCCTACAATACCACCACCTACTAAAACAACATCGTATACCATCTGTCAAAAACTTTGGAGCAAATATAGGTTTTGAGTGAATAGTTGATGCGATTGAGTGTACTTTTTGAACTTTACTATTCAAAAATCAGTCTAGAATCGAAAGGACAGTTTGGTTTGAATTAAAAAGGAGCAGCTTGAAAATATCTCCTAACTTTGCAACCTCAATTTGTGGATTCGTAATTCGGCTCATGCTTCGGTATTTATTTCTTGGACTCTTTTTTCTCTATGCTACGGTTTCCTTTGGTCAGTATACCCTCAAAGGGAAAGTGACAGATGCAGAAACAGGCGATCCTATTGCATTCGCTAGCGTTTTTTTGAAGGGGAAAACTTCCGGAACCACTACGGATTTTGAGGGTAACTACCTGTTAACGATAAATTCCATAGGAGATAGCCTGAGCGTCAGTTACCTGGGCTACACCACGCAATCTAAGGTTTTGGGAAAAACTTTGGAGCAAACAATCAATTTTCAACTCTGGCCGGTGGCATTTGAATTGGGGACTTTCGTGTTTGAAGCAGGAGAAAATCCTGCTTTTGAAGTGATACGACAGGCAGTAGCCAAGCGGGATACCTTCGATAAACGCAAATTAGACGCCTATCAAACGAAAAACTACACCAAAATCGAGATTGACATCGACAACCTTTCCGAGGAGTTTAACCAGCGCAAGTCGGTTCGCTCGGTGACTGCGGTTTTGGATAGTATCCGACAATTGACCAATGAGGAAGGGGAGAAGATTCTGCCTGTGTTTTTTTCAGAGACGGTTTCTTCATTTTACTACCGCAATAACCCTGAATTGCGAAAAGAAGTCATCGAAAAAACCAAGGTGACTGGGGTAGGGATTACCGACGGATCCACCACCTCGCAGATTACAGGATCGGTCTTTCAGGAATACAATTTTTACCAAAACTGGCTTCAAATCCTGAATAAGGACTTTATTTCTCCCATTGCAGAGGGATGGAAGACCTACTATGACTACGATTTACTCGAGGATGTTTTGGTTGGTCAGGATAGTTGCTACAAGTTGCAGGTGTATCCCCGTCGGGAACAGGATCTTGCATTTACAGGGACCATTTGGATCAAGAAATCCGATTATTCTCTCAAGCAGGTTGATTTGACTATCCCCAAAGCGGCCAATTTGAACTTTGTGGATCGAATCAAAATCCAACAAGAACTGGTTTCAACAAAGGCTGGAGCCTTAATGCCTTCCAAAACCCGTGTATTGCTTAAAATTGGCCAAATCACGGATAATTCGGCGGGGCTTTTGGCTAAGTTTTATACGGCCACAGATAGTATTGTGGTGAACCAGCCCTTGGAAACCGCCTTTTTTGATCAGGCCATTGTTTTGAAACCCGATTTCAATCAAGTATCTGCCGATTATTGGAAAGAACGTCGTCCAGATCCGTTGAGTGAAGAAGAGTTGGCGGTCTTGCAGATGGTGGATACACTAAAGAAAATCCCAATTATCCGCTTCTACTCGGAATCGCTTAAGTTTTTCGCTACTGGTTATCTGCCTGTAAAGAAATTGGATTTGGGTCCTTGGACCGAGTTTGGAAATTACAACAATGTCGAAGGCCTACGTTTAGGATTTGGATTACGAACCAATTATTCCTTTTCCAATCGCTTCCTAGTCGAAGGGTATGGGGCCTATGGAACAGTGGATCAGCGCTGGAAATATAAGTTTGCCTCCACTTGGATTCTTTCTAGGAGGCATTGGACTACAGTTGGAATCCGGGTAGGACGTGAACTGGATCAAGTGGGGTTGGAAATGGAAAACCTGGAAGGAAATTCAATTTTCTTGGCAGCTAGTCGCTTTGGGACCTTGCGTCGGCCATTTGTTTCGACCAATCAACGGATCAGTTTCCAGCGGGAATTCTTCAAAGGTTTCCTCGTTACCTCTAGTTTGAACAAGAGTCAATTTGATCCGCTTTTTGAGTTTTATTACTACGAACAGGGCTCAAAGGTCTTAAGAACCAGTTTCCAAGCTACCGAAGTCCGTGCAGGTATACGGTATGGACGCGATGAAATCATCCTGATCAACGACAACACCCGGGCTTCACTTGGCTCCATCAAATGGCCTATAGTTGAAATGAATTACACGAAAGGAATTCCTAGCTTAGGGTCATCCTTAGATTACACCAAACTTAATTTTTACCTATATCACCGAATCAATTTGGGGCTATTTGGGGTAGGACGTTACGAGATTGATGCTGGAAAAATCTGGGGTGAGGTACCTTATCCCTTGTTGAAGAACCACTTGGGGAATGAAACTCTTTTTTATACTACAGCAGCATTCAATACCATGAATTTTAACGAGTTTGCTTCCGACCGATTTGTAAGTCTTCGTTATAGACAATCTTTTGAGGGTTTTCTATTCAATTCAATCCCATTGGTCAAGAAATTGAAGTGGAGAATGGTGGGCAATGCGAATGTGTTGATGGGGTCAGTGCAAGATCAAAACCTCTTGAATTTGCCGAAAACTGCTCCAGATGGTCGAATTTTGGAATCTTTTGGTCGTTTGGATCCGAAGGTTCCTTATGTGGAACTGGGTTATGGAATCGAAAACATCTTCCGATTTTTTCGAGTGGATTTCTTCCATCGGATGACTTACTTGGATCGACCTGAGGCTAAGCCTTTCCACGTAAAAATCAGTGCCCAGGTGATTTTGTAAGCTTATTTTCTCCTTTCTGCCTCAAATTTTTCCATAGGGACTCTGTTTTGTGCATATTTGCAGCTTAATCCACAGCCTGTTTGTATAGGCAGTAAAAAAA
>CAYNIK010000007.1:0-16542 GCA_964397145.1 uncultured Limnohabitans sp. | reverse complement strand
CCCTGATCAAGCAGAAAAAAACTGGTTTGGTGTTTCCCGTAGGGGAAGTGTCAGTATTGAAAGAAGCATTGGAATTCGCCTTTGTCAAACGCGATGCGCTTGCTACTTATTCGGATGCCTTGTATCAAGAAGTACAAGAAAAGTTTGACCGTAAATCAATGCGTCAATTGCAGTTGGAAAAGTACCAAAGTTTAGTTTCTGGTCAAGAATAAGTGTTGCTATGGAATTATGTGGTGATCTAATCCTGATTTGTTACCGATGAAATACCTTGTCACTGGATCTGCTGGGTTTATTGGATTTCATGTGGTACAGCACTTGCTCGCGACTGGGCATGAAGTGCTGGGTTTGGATAACATCAATTCGTATTACAGCAGGGAATTAAAGTTTGCACGACTAGCTGAATCTGGAATTGCTTCTGAAAAGGTATCACCTGGAGTATTGGTGACTTCTGCTACCCATTCCAATTACCGATTTATTCAACTGGATTTGGTAGATAAGGCTGCGCTGCTTGATCTTTTTGAAGCGGAGAAATTGGATGTAGTCATCCATTTGGCTGCCCAAGCTGGGGTGCGGAACTCCATCCTTCATCCAGAAGATTACCTGCACAGCAACTTTGCTGGCTTTTTAAATCTCTTGGAGTGCTGCCGATTTCATCCAGTGCAGCACTTGGTATTTGCTTCTTCCAGTTCGGTTTATGGAAGCAATACCAAAATGCCTTTTTCCACCTCAGATGGGGTAGATCACCCCATTTCCTTGTATGCTGCCTCAAAGAAGGCAAACGAACTGATGGCGCATAGCTACAGCCACCTTTTTAGCATTCCTACAACGGGATTACGCTTTTTTACGGTATATGGCCCTTGGGGAAGACCGGACATGTCTTACTTCCTTTTTGCAGATGCAATTCGTAAAGGTGAATCGATTCAGGTATTTAATGCTGGGCAGATGAAACGGGATTTCACCTACATTGACGATATTGTCGATGGAATCATTCGGGTGGCAGAAAAGCCTGCTACACCCAACCCATCTTACGATCCTCAGCATCCAGATCCATCAAGTTCGACAGCACCCTATAAGATTTACAATATTGGCAATTCCTCCCCAGTTCCACTGTTAGAATTTATCGGAGAAATTGAGAAGGGGCTAGGTCAAAAAGCTAAGATGGAATTGTTGCCCATGCAGCCTGGTGATGTAGTCGAGACCCATGCTGATATTCGTGAATTGGAACGGGATTTAGGATATCAAACCCATACAACCGTAGCACAGGGAGTAGCAGAGTTTACAAAGTGGTACAGTAACTTTTATAAATAAAACATGTCAAAATCTATTTTAATTACCGGTGGAGCTGGATTTATTGGATCCCATGTAGTCAAACTTTTTGTGACTACCTATCCTCAATATCGAATTGTCAACCTAGATGCGCTAACGTATGCGGGTAATCTGGAGAACTTGACTGAGGTGGAGCATGCCCCGAACTACTTTTTTGAAAAAGCTGATATTCAAGAGGAGCAAGTTTTGGAAGCAATTTTTGCGAAGCATGGTATTACGGATGTCATTCACTTGGCAGCAGAATCCCATGTAGATCGTTCCATTTCTGATCCCTTAGCTTTTGTGAAGACCAACGTCTTTGGTACCGTTAACTTGCTGAATGTGGCTAGAAAAGCATGGTCAGGAGAATTCGAGAAGCATTTGTTCTACCATGTATCCACTGATGAGGTCTATGGATCCCTACACGATGGTGGATTTTTTGTGGAGACAACAGCCTATGATCCTCAATCTCCTTATTCTGCTTCGAAGGCCTCTTCCGACCATTTTGTGCGTGCCTATGCAAATACGTACAAAATGAAAACGGTGGTTTCCAATTGTTCCAACAACTATGGGCCTAACCATTTTCCTGAGAAGTTGATCCCATTGTGTATACATAACATCAAGAACAACAAGCCTTTGCCTGTCTATGGTAAAGGAGAGAATGTACGCGATTGGCTTTTTGTTAAAGATCATGCACGTGCCATTGATGTGGTATTTCACAAAGGGAAGGCTGGAGAGACTTACAATATCGGAGGCTTTAACGAGTGGAAGAATATAGATATCGTCCGACTCTTGTGTCAAAAGATGGATGAAAAGCTAGGTCGCGAAGCGGGAACCTCTGAGAAATTGATCACTTTTGTGCAGGATCGGGCAGGTCACGATTTGCGTTATGCGATTGATGCAACTAAAATTCAACAAGAACTAGGCTGGGAGCCAAGCTTGCAGTTTGAAGAAGGAATTGAATTGACCATCTCTTGGTACCTTGAAAATGAGGAATGGTTGAATCGAGTTACTTCTGGAGCTTACCAAACTTATTACGAAGAACTTTACGGAAATAAATAAAAAAAGCCCGAAAGGGCTTTTTTTATGGGGTATCCAATCAATATAGGGTTCTAAATCGAATGGTGCCTGGTATATTTTTTAGGGCTTCAATTGCTTCTGGATCGTACACCTTGTCAATATCCGTGATCACGTAGCCAATTTTTTCATTGGTTTTGAGGTACTGTCCTACAATATTGATTTGGTAGTTGGCGAGGATCTGGTTGATCTTAGCCAATACACCCGGTTCATTTTGATGCAAGTGGATGAGGCGGTGCGCATCCTTCAAGAAGGGGAGTTGGATATTTGGGAAGTTGACCGAATTGTACGTATTGCCCGTATTGATGTACTCCATTATTTTTCCTGGCACAAATCGGGCGATGTTTTCTTGTGCTTCCAAAGTGCTTCCTCCAATATGAGGGGTTAGGATCGTGTTTGGTAATCCTTTCAATTCCGACTCGAAAGTTTCCTTGTTGTTTTTTGGTTCCTCCGGGAAAACGTCCACAGCACAGCCTCCAATGTGCCCAGAAAGAATGGCTTCGCGCAAAGCAGGAATATCGACCACGTGGCCACGACTCAAGTTGACGAGCAGGGATCCTGGTTTCATTTTGGAGATTTTTTCTTTGTCTAGAAGACATTTGTTGTCTTTTCTTCCATCTACGTGCAAGCTGATTACATCGCAGGTGGATAGTAGTTCCTCCAAAGAGTTTACTTTGGTGGCGTTACCAAGGGCTAATTTTTCAATGACGTCGTAGTAGAACACGTTCATCCCTAGGTTTTCTGCCAAGACCGAAAGTTGTGCGCCGATGTTGCCATAGCCTACAATCCCCAATTTCTTGCCGCGAATTTCAAAGGAGCCTGTTGCTGATTTATCCCAAACTCCTTGATGCATTCCTAGCGATTTGTCTTGGAATCTCCGCATCAAGAAAATGATTTCAGCGATGGCCATTTCCACCACGGAACGGGTGTTGGAAAATGGAGCATTGAATACAGCTACCCCTCTTCGTTGACATTCCTCCAGGTCAATCTGGTTGGTGCCGATGCAAAATGCTCCAATCGCCAATAGACGGTTGGCATGTTCAAGCACCTTTTTGGTAACCGTAGTTTTGGAGCGAATACCTAAAATTGAAATGCCACGAATTTTCTCACACAATTCCTCTTCACTAAGCGCTCCAGAAGCTACTTCTACTTGGTATCCTTCCTCCTTTAGGAGTTCCAAGGCGATGGGATGTACGTTTTCAAGAAGGAGAACTTTGATTCTGCTCTTTGGGTAGGAAAATTTCGTGTTGAGTTTATTGATGTACAATATCTCATCGAAACTTGGGGCAATGTGATCTGCTTGACTGGTGACCTTTGGGCGGTTTACATTTTCTGTAAAGGCATAAAATTTATTGGCCAAGCCAGAGGCTTTAATTTCGTAATCCGTGTAGCCATCTCCAATCACATAGATGTCTCCTTCGAGGTTGATGGATCGAATGGTTTCTGATTTGCCATTATTTTTTGAAAGTGGATTTTCACGATTGAAATCGATGATTTTTCCACTCTCGTCGTAAATCAGATCATTGGCGAATACATTTTCTTGCTTGATCCCGTATTCGGTGACGATCGGGATGATAAAATCTTTGAAGCCATTGGAAATGATGAATACATCTGCTGCATTGTCTTTCAACCAATCTCGGTTGCGCTCAAAGGATTTGGATACCTTTTGCTTCAGAATTACGATTAATTCTGCAATCTGTCCTTTATTGGCTTGAAGGATTTGTAATCGTTGCTCCAGGCTTTCTCTAAAAGTCAGGGTCCCGTCCATTCCCTTGTCCGTAATGTCCTTAATAGCCTGTAGTTTTTCCTTTTGTTTGGGATCTCCAGAAAGGCTGATTTCTCCTAAAATATCTAAGGCCTCAACTCGAGTAAAGGTACTGTCAAAATCAATAATGAATTTTTTGGTAAATGGCATGGAGCAGGTGAACTAGTAAGCAGTAAAATTAGGGGATTGTCAAAAAATCTGACCATTTATTTCTGAATTTGTTACAAAACTTTTTTCTGATTGCCTTTCTAAAAACCAAATGCGATCATAAAATGAAATCAGAAGATGGATTTTTGGAAATTTTCCCAATTCTAATTTGGAATGGGGGAGTAGTCCCTGTAAAATTTACTTTCGAGACACGAACTTTTCTCCTACTTTTGAAGTACTAATGGACCAAAAAATATTTTTTTTGGTTGGTCCTTTTTAAAAAATCAATCTGAACTATGAAAGCAAACGCAACTATTCTAATCCTGGCCGTAGTCTTTGGGCTTGCTGCTTGCCAAAAAACAGGTGTTGTGGCGCAGAAAACTACCTATGAATTGGTGGGTGAAGCCAAGGTGGTACCTGGTAATTATGGCGATGTAGTGAAAGAGTCAGACGTGGTGTCCACGGCTATTCTAGTTCAAAAAGTGGAAGCAGATGGAACCTTTACTGGCAAGGTTTCAGGGAAAATCAACGAGGTATGTACCAATAAAGGCTGTTGGTTTGCTATGGAATTGCCAAATGGATCTAGCATGCGTGTTACTTTCAAAGATTATGGATTTTTTATTCCGACTAATTCTCAAGGTTTCCCGATTACTATCGAAGGTGTAGCTACCTTATCTGAGACTGATGTAGAAACCTTACGTCACTATGCAGAAGATCAAGGAAAGTCCAAGGAGGAGGTAGCAGCGATCACTTTACCCAAAAAAGAAATTACTTTTGAAGCATCAGGGGTACTAATTAAAGCCAAATCCTGATGCCACTGGCTTTAGACAACTTACGAGTAGGGCGAATTTACCGCTTGGTCAATCAGGGAGAAGTCCGAAAAATTGAAGTGATGGCTTGGATATCCGGCGAAAATTTTCGGATTAAAGATTTGGATACCTTGGAGTATTATACCTTGCATGAGTTGCTTCAATGGGGCAAAGGAAAAGATTACGATCTGGAGGAATTGCGTTAATTGAACTGCTAGTTTAGTTTTTTTGATCTTTAGGCGCATACTCTAGCGTCTTTGACTCTGCTACGTAACAAAAATCACAAGATGAGTTTTCCTCATTAAGTAGGTTTACGTATTCATTTTTCAATTATGCCAAAAAGTTTAGCTACAGCCATTGCCCAGGCCAAATGCCCCAAATGTCGAGAAGGAAATATGTTTCCAGTTTCCCCATTTAGTTACCGAAAACTCACGGTCATTCATTCCCGATGTGCGGTTTGTGATGCCGATTTAGTTCCTGAGCCTGGTTTTTACGACGGGGCCATGTATATCAGTTATGCCTTTTCGGTTGCACTCATGGTAACCTCTTTGATTTCCATCAATGTATTGGTGGATAAGCCTAAGCTTTGGATGTATTTGGGTACGGTAGTAGGACTTACAATTTGTTTGATGCCAGCTATGCTTCGCTACTCCAAAACCTTATATCAATATGGAGTAGGGAAATTGAAGTACCGAGGATTTTAAGGTAGCGTATAACTAAGTTTTATTAAATGTGGATTCTTTTGTATCTTATTCATTATTAAACGAATAAGATGAAAAAAAATATTCAAAAGTTCCTCATTTACAGCATGGGGTATTTTTACCTCGTAGCAGGTGTCAACCATTTTGTGACGCCTGATTTTTACCTTCCTCTCATTCCTCCGTTTTTCTCCAATCCCGAATTCATCAATATTCTTTCTGGAGTAGCTGAGATTTTATTGGGTTTGGGTGTTTTGTATTTACCAACTCGCAAGCGTGCTGCATGGGGCATTTTTGGAATGCTGCTTTGTTTTATTCCCTCTCATGTGTATTTCATTCAACTCGGGTCCTGTATTGAAGGTGGACTTTGTGTTCCAGAATGGGTAGGTTGGGTCAGATTAATGGTTATTCACCCCATTCTTCTTTTGTGGTCTTTCTGGGTGAGTAAAAATCAAATGCTAATCCAAAAATCCTAGCCAAAAGGTTTTGGATAGTTTGTTTGACTTAAAAAGAATGGCTTTATACCATCAATTTCTCCATTTTTAGCCTTAACCAGAAATTAATGAAATAGATTTAATTACTTTTTGTTATTAATACTAACAAAAATGATTGAAAAGCAAACTTTTGATTCCTATCTTTCGTTATAGCATCAGTTTGAATAGAAATGCATGGAATCTATTTTAAAGAAAATCCGAGTAGAGGTTAACAACAAGCTGTTTCTCAAAGATCCTTTTAGTTCAGAATTAGGAATCCTTATCGTGCGTGAAGGTGCTTTCCTAATTCAGGAATTGGGGATGGAGCATTTTACCTTTAAAAAATTGGGTGCGAAGATTGGAAGCACAGAAGCAGCGATTTACCGCTATTTTGAGAATAAGCACAAATTACTCCTGTACTTAAGTTCCTGGTATTGGGCTTGGTTAGAGCATAATTTAGTTTACCTGACTGCAAATCAATCCGATGCAGAGGAGCGTTTAGCCGTTGCTATTCGATTGTTGGTGGAAGGTCCCATTTATAAAGAGAATGATTTTTTGGACCCCGAAGTGTTGCGCAGCCTCGTGATAAATGAATCGATCAAAGGATTTCTTACCAAAGAAGTAGATTTAGAACATGAGTCAGGAATCTTTACTCAGGTGTATAAGTTTGGAGACCGCATTTCTTCCATAATTTCAGAGCTCAATCCAAATTACTTATATCCAAAGACTTTGGTTTCTACCATTCTTGAATCTAGTCTCTTACAAAGTTTTAATTCCCAGCATTTACCTGGCATGCTCGATGCAGGCCCCGAAAGTAAAGACCGTTACCAATTCTTTTATCAACTCGTGATCAAAGCCATTCACTGATGCAGCCCGAACTCGAATTAACACCGATCAAGCGATTTTTCAACATTCTAAAAGAAGAGAAAAATCAAGTCTATGCCATTTACTTCTATGCGGTTTTAAATGGATTGATTACACTTTCCCTGCCTTTAGGAATTCAGGCCATCCTCAACTTTATTTTGGGAGGGAGGATTACCACTTCTTGGGTGATTTTAGTGATCATTGTGGCTGCAGGGGTGATTTTTGGAGGATTTCTCCAAATCTCTCAACTGCAGATTATGGAGAAATTTCAACAACGAATCTTTTCTAAATCCGGGCTTTCGATAGCTTATCGCCTGCCTCGGATCAAAACTGAAATTCTTCATGGAAAGTATGCACCCGAGATTGTCAATCGCTTTTTTGATACCGTAAGTCTTCAGAAGGGGATGGCGAAAATTTTGATTGATTTCTCTTCAGCCCTTCTTCAAGTTATTTTTGGACTTTTGCTACTTTCCTTCTACCACGCCACTTTTATTCTATTTGGATTAGGCCTTTTTGGAATTTTGGGTTTGATTTTCTATTTCACAGCACCTCGTGGGATGGAAACTGCTGTAAAGGAGTCTTCTTACAAATACAAGACAGCCTATTGGTTAGAAGAAGTAGGGAGGACGCTCAATTCGTTCAAATTGGTTGGTACGACCAATTTGCCGGTGCTTCGGGCTGACAAGTTGATTCAAAAATACATTGAGTTTCGGTCCCAGCATTTTAACGTATTGATTTTCCAATACAAAGTGATGATTGCATTTAAAGTGTTGATTGTTACGAGCTTGTTGCTTGCAGGCAGCTTCTTGTTGATCAATGATCAAATTTCAATTGGACAATTTGTTGCAGCAGAAGTCATTATTGTATTGGTTGTAAACTCCGTGGAGAAGCTGATTCTTTCTTTGGAAACTGTTTACGACACCTTGGTTTCAGTAGACAAGCTTGGCCACATCATGGACTTGGATTTGGAGCACCATGAGCCACATGAAAAAGTGGTAGATCCTAGCGCTGAAGGACTAAAATTTAGTATGGAAAACGTGGTATTTCAGCCAGCAGATGCGTTAGTACCGCTACTTTCTGGGGTTTCATTGAGCATCGATCCTGGAAAAAAAGTGGTGGTGACGGGGAAAAGTGGAAGCGGAAAAAGCGCTATGATGGCTTTGTTTTCAGGTCTTTATGAAGAGTATCAAGGAAAAGTATTGGTCAATGATTTGTCCTTGGAATACATCAACCTTGAAAAATTCCGTGGGATGGTTGGCGATTTTCTTGAACTCCAACAAATCTTTCATGGTACAATCCATGAAAACATTTGCCTAGGTAGAGCTTGCACCCAAGAACAATTAGACTACTTGATTGAGCTTGTAGGTTTAAAAGAGTTTGTTTATCAATCTCCTTTGGGTTTGGATACGCTGCTTCAGCCTGAAGGGAAAGGTTTGTCCAAGACCATTGCACACCAAATTCTGCTTGCAAGAGGATTTGTTGGGAGTCCAAAAGCCTTGATCATGGAAAACATTTTGAACTATGTGGATCCCAAGGTAAAGGAACGCGTGATTGACTACATCATGAAAGGACCTTGGACCTTGCTACTTATTTCTGATGAACCTAAGGTGCAGCAACTTGCTGACGAAGTGATTTTAATGGATGCAGGTAAACTTGCATTTAAAGGAAAGTATGATGCGTATCTCACCTTCAAAAACTAATTGGCGATGTTGAATATTTCTAAAAATAAGATTCAAGATACTGCTCCTTTTAGTGGAGCAAAAAGTTTGGTGACTACCCTGCCCAATAGGGAAAGTAGGAAAAGGCTAAAAATTTTAGGATGGATGATTGTCGTCTTTTTCCTGATGTTGTTTCTCCCATGGACACAGAATATCCGCTCTAAGGGGATGGTGACTGCTCTTCGTCCAGATCAGCGACCACAAACCATCCATTCCATCATTGCTGGACGAATCGAAAAATGGTACGTGGCAGAAGGCGATTATGTAGCTGCTGGAGACACCATTTTGAGAATCTCTGAAATCAAAGATGAGTATTTTGACCCCTTGCTACTTCCTCGAACCCAGCAGCAGGTAGATGCCAAAGCCAATGCTGCTGAATCTTATGGAGAAAAAGTTGGGGCCTTGGAAAATCAAATTTCCGCGCTAGAGCAAAACAATATCCTAAAGCTGCAGCAAGCTAAAAACTACCTGAAGATTGCAGAATTGAAAGTGCAGTCTGATAGCATGGAACTGGTTCAAGCCAAAGTCAACTTTGACATTGGGAAATACCAGTTGGATCGTGCCGAGCAACTATTGAAAGAAGGATTGATATCGGTGACAGCCCTGGAGGGAAGAAGGCTGAAGTTTCAAGAGGTTCAAGCAAAGTTAATCGGTACTGAAAATAAATTTTTGAGTAGCAAAAATGAGTACATCACTGCACGAATTGACTTAAGTGCGATAGATAACGAATTCAAAGACAAGGTGGCCAAGGCTAAATCGGATATGTTTACGGCGATGTCTAGCCAGTTTGATGCAGAAGCCACGGTAACCAAGTTAGAAAACCAATACTCCAACTACGCGCAGCGTTCCCAGTACCGCTATATTTTGGCACCGCAAAATGGATACATTGCCAAAGCCATACAGGTTGGAATAGGCGAGACGATTAAAGAAGGAGCGGAGATTGTGAATATTGTGCCGGCGAATGCGGAATTGGCCGTGGAAATGTATGTTCAGCCGGTAGACTTGCCCTTAATTCAGCCAGGAAATAAGGTTCGATTCATCTTTGACGGTTGGCCTGCCATTGTCTTTTCTGGGTGGCCTCAACTCTCCAACGGTACCTTTGGTGGCGTGGTGATTGCCATTGACCAATTTGCAGGACCGACGAATCAATACCGTGTATTGGTAACTGAGGATCCGGAGGAGGAGGGATGGCCTGATTTATTGCGTATGGGTTCAGGCGCAGAAGGGATTGCCTTGTTCAACGATGTGCCGGTATGGTACGAAATCTGGCGACAGCTGAATGGCTTCCCAGCAGATTACTATTCACAAGAAGAAAAAGATAAAACTGCTTCCGCGAAGAAATGAAAAAAGTAGGACTACTCTTCTTCTGGCTATTGACTTCTGCGATAGTAATGGCGCAGGAGACTCAGCGATTGAGTTTTGAAGATTACATGCAATGGGTGCAAGACTACCATCCCATCGCCATTCAAGCGGATCTCAACCTTCGTTTGGGACATATGGAGGTGCGAAAGGCACGTGGTGGCTTTGATCCCATGCTGTTTGGTAATTTGGATAAAAAGGAGTTTAAACAATCCACCTATTTTGAAAAACGAGAGGCAGGACTCGTCGTGCCTACTTGGATGGGGGTGGAATTGATGGGAAACTTTGAACAAAACTCGGGTGCATACCTCAATTCGGAAAGTTCTGTTCCGACCAATGGCTTATTTTCTGCAGGTGCTGCTGTCAATTTAGGTCAAGGATTGATCCTTGACGATAGGCGTGCTACCCTTCAAAAAGCGCAGCTGTATGAGAAAGCTACCGAGGTAGAACGCCTTAATTTTAGAAATGAACTCAATTTGCAAGCCACTACTGCTTACTGGAAGTGGGCAGCCGCCTATGAAAACAAATTGGTCTTGGAAGAAGGGGTGAAGCTTGCAAAAATTCGATACGATGGCATAAAGCGAAGTTTTGAACTTGGGGAGCAGGCAGCTATTGATACCGTAGAAGCCCTGTCACAATTGCTCAATCGTCAATACCGATTGCAGCTTGCTGAAAATGCTTTTTTTGAAAATACACAAGTGCTTAACACGTATTTATGGAATGAATCTGGCGAACCCATGCTTTTGGATTCGTCTGTAATTCCTCAACCGCTTTCTCAATTTTTGAATGCAGTGCCTGAAGCAGAAGAGTTACGAACCCTGGTCGGAAGACATCCTGAGTTGCTTCTCACGGACTTTGATCTGGCAAGTTTAAACGTGGAGAGGCGTTTAAAAACTCAAGAATTACTTCCGGTGGTCAAATTAAAATACAATTTTCTGACGGAGACGGTAGCGGATGCCCAGCCTTCACCGCTGTTTGAGAATAATTACAAATGGGGAGTATCTGTCTACACGCCTCTGCTGTTGCGAAAAACTCGAGGGGATTTGGGAAGCACTAAAGCCAAAATTCAGATTAAGCAAACTGGAAGAAGTTTGAAAGAACAGCAACTTAGAACGAAGTTGGAAACGGAGCTCAATTCCTGGAATGTTTTGAACCAGCAGGTACGTACGCTCACAGAAAATGTAAAAAGCTTAGATGCATTGCTTACTGGTGAAACAAGACGCTTTGAAATCGGAGAAAGTAGCTTATTCTTAGTAAATGCACGGGAAGTAGCCGTCTTTGATTCACGTGTTACTTTGAATGACCTGTCTGCAAAACTCCACATCGCTTACGCCAAAACTCGTTTTGCAGCGGGTGTTGGCTTCATTGAAAATTAAAAACTCCTTACAAAAACGGGTATGTATTTTTTGCATACCCGTTTTTTACGTAGTAGACTACCCAAGCCTAGAATTTAAATTAGTTTGCTTGGCTGATTTTTTTACGCAAAGTCTATTTTTCCTAAAGCTTGGCTGATTATCGGGTTGTCCATTTGTATAAGACTTTGAAAAGTGGGCTGTTTATTCAAAACTAGCCTTAACCGGCCTTCCTTTTGGTTATCCATATAATCTAAGGAGGTAAAGGTATAATTCATCTTAATTATTCCTATTTTGGTCAACTTAGAAAACAAATGGATTCTTCTATGAAGAAAATTGTAACCATAGGCGAGGTAATGCTTCGTTTGAGTCCCCCGGGCAATGATCGATTTTTTCAAGCCAATCAATTCGATCTTGAGTTTGGTGGATCTGAGGCAAATGTCGCTGCTGCCCTCGCATACTGGGGATTGGATGTGAGTCATTTGACTGCATTTCCAGATCATGAATTGGGATGGGCCGCTGCGGGTAAACTTCGGAAATACGGAATCAACACCCAATTTATCCCTTTTTTACCAGGAAGAATGGGGATTTATTTTTTGGAGCAAGGAGCGATGCAGCGCAGTTCCCAAGTCATTTACGATCGAGCCAATTCTGTATTTTCTCAGTTTACTGGGGAAGGATTGGATTGGGATCAACTTCTGGATGGAGTTGCTTGTGTGCATTGGTCCGGAATCAGTCCTGCGCTCTCTCAGCAAACTGCTGACCTGACACTTCAACTTCTACTTCAAGCAAACAAAAGGGGAATACTAGTCTGTGGGGACCTCAACTACCGAAGTAACTTGTGGGCCTATGGAAAAGCACCACATGAAGTGATGCCGAAATTGATGGAACTTACTCAGGTAATGATAGGCGGTACACGTGATTTTAATCAATGCCTGAAGGAAGATTTTGGATCTTTCCAGGAGGTGAAACATAAGGTGTTCGATCGATTTTCAAAGCTTGTCTATCTAGTCAAATCCGATCGGGTTTCCCATAGTTCTTCTGCAAATGCCTTTTCTGCGAGTCTTCATACCCGAAAAAAAGCCATAGTATCTAAATCCTATGAGTTGACCCATATCGTAGATCGAGTGGGATCTGGAGATGCTTTCGCCGCCGGGTTAATTTATGGATTACTCTACCTGAAGCCTAAGGAAGCGATTGAGTTTGCAGTGGCTTCTGGTGTATTAAAACACAGTGTGCCCGGAGATGTTTTGACTTGCACACTCCAAGAAATCCAGGAACTAGTGGCTGGTGGGGGAGCTGGAAAAATAAAACGGTGATGCAACACTCTAGTCCATTTATCCAACGCATGCATGCAGCTGGGATGGTACCCATTCTATTTCATCCTGATGAAAAAGTGTGTATGGAATTACTTCATGCAGCTTATGCCGCTGGAGTTCGGGTGATTGAATTAGTCAACCGAGGAATTGAAGCGAAAAGCATCTTTCCCAAGATAAAAAACGAGGTAAGCCAACTACCTGGAATGACCCTGGGAGTTGGAACCATCTTCCATCCCCTGGATGCGGAGTATTTTTTGGATCAAGGAGCAGAATTTATTGTGGCTCCTGTGATGAATCCTGCTCTAGGGGAGTATTGTGCAGGAGTTGGAGTGCCTTGGGTTCCAGGTTGTGGTACAGTGTCAGAGGTATTTTTTGCCCAGCAGTTGGGTGCAGAGTTGGTCAAACTCTATCCTGCCAATTTGTTGACACCTGCATTCATTTCCGCAGTGCATGCAGTGTTGCCTTCCATAGCGCTCATGCCTACGGGAGGTGTAGAGCCAACTCTAGAAAGCATCAAACCTTGGTTGGATGCAGGCGCACTTTGTCTGGGAATGGGTTCACAACTCATTCGAAAAGAAGATATTGTAGCCGGAGATTATTTGAAAATTCAACATAAAATCAAGGAAGTGCTTTCGCTTATTGCTTCACTTCGAAATCCATCCCAGTCCTAATGTCTAGCCGAACCATCTTTCTTTTCCTTTGTGTCTTGCTGCTAATTGGAGGCTGTCAATTGGAAACGAATGTGCGTGTCATCAAAATGGGCCATTCTCAAGTGACCACTCATCCGGTACATCAGGCCATGGTGTTCTTGGGCAAAAGATTGGAGGAGAAATCTGGTGGGAAAATTCGTGTCAAGGTATACCCCAATCAGCAATTGGGAACCGAACGAGAGCTTTTGGAATTGTTGCAGATTGGAAGCTTGGGAATGACCAAGGTATCTGCGGCAACCTTAGAAGCTTTTTCACCTGAAATAAGTGTGTTGGGCCTTCCGTATTTGTTTCGAGATGATGCACACATGAACCAGGTTTTAGAGGGCCAAATTGGAAAGGAATTACTGCTGAGTGCCGAGAAGTTTTGGTTGAGAGGCCTTTGTTTTTACGATGCAGGCAAGCGGAGTTTTTACAGCAAAACCAAACCTATTTCTAGTCCGGAGGATTTGGCAGGTTTAAAAATCCGAGTTCAGGAATCTAAAATGGCCATCAATATGGTTCGTGCCATGGGAGGTGCACCTACTCCAGTGGCTTATGGTGAATTGTACACGGCTTTGCAGCAAGGCATTGTGGATGCAGCTGAGAACAATCCTCCTAGTTTTTACAACTCAAGGCATTACGAAGTTTGTAAGTTTTATTCCATCGATGAACATACTGCCCTTCCCGATGTGGTTTTGGTTAGCACCAAAGTTTGGAAAGAACTAAGTCCTGAGGAGCAGATTTGGTTGCAAGAAGCGGCCAATGAATCGGCCAAATACCAAGCTGAACTTTGGAAGGAAGCTGTTGCAGAAGCACTTCGGGAAGTTCAAAAAGCGGGAGTGGAGATAAGTTATCCTTCTAAAACACCCTTTTTTGAGAAAGTGGGTGATGTCTATTCCCAGCTCATTCAAGAACAGCCCCAGTTGGCGACTTTAATTCAACGAATTCAACAGACCGCCCAATGAAATTCAAAGCAGCCCTAGACCGGTTTATTCAACTCAGCATTGCCCTATTGATGGGAGTGATGGTCATGAATGTAACTTGGCAGGTTGTTTCGCGCTACCTTTTGGGTGATCCAAGTTCGTTTACCGATGAATTGTCGCGGTACAGCATGATTTGGCTGGGGCTTTTGGGAGCGGCCTACGTTTCTGGAAAAAATGGGCACTTGGCCATTGATTTGATAACAAGTAGAGTTCAGGGTAAGCGCTTATTCTTCTTGCAATGCTTAATTCATGGCCTTGTCATCTTTTTTGGTGCTGTCGTTCTTGTGTGGGGAGGGGGTAATTTGGTGTACATCAGTCAATTATTGCAACAGAAATCGGCTACACTTCAGGTGCCTCTTTCCTGGGTTTATGGGATTTTGCCAATTTCGGGGTTACTCGTGGTGTATTACCATGGCTTTCACCTGGCTGAACTTTTAAAAAATAGGGCCTAGTTATGGAGTGGATGAGTATTTTGGTTTTGGTGTTTACTTTTTTTACGCTACTGCTTTTAGGAGTTCCTGTGGCTTGGAGCTTGGGTTTATCCAGTTTTTTTACCTTGGTAGTCACCGTTTCTGCTTTGCCCTCCGCCACTACCATCGCTCAGCGAATGGCTACTGGCTTGGATAGTTTTTCTTTGTTAGCTATTCCATTCTTTGTGTTGGCAGGAGAAATCATGAATAGAGGAGGCATAGCCAATCGCCTTATTGATTTTGCAAAAGGGCTTACTGGTAAACTTCCAGGCGGTCTAATGTATGTCAATGTGATTGCGGCCATGCTTTTTGGTGCAATAGCAGGTTCTGCAGCGGCAGCTGCTTCGGCTCTGGGAAGTATTTTAGGCAAGCGAATGGAGCAAGAGGGCTATCCCAAAACGCTTGGGGTGGCTGTGAATATTACCTCTTCCACTACGGGATTGATCATTCCTCCATCCAATGTACTGATCATTTATTCCTTGGCTAGTGGCGGAGTTTCCATTGCTGCCTTGTTTGTGGCGGGATACTTGCCTGGACTTCTTTTAGGTACTGTGTTGATGCTTTGTGCAGCTTTTTTCATCAAGAAAAATAAGCTTCCTCAGGGTGAAGCAGTTAGTTTGACCTATCTGGCAACATCTTTTTGGCGTGCTGTGCCAAGCCTTTTTCTGCTTGTTCTGGTAATTGGTGGGATAGTAGGTGGGGTTTTTACGGCAACAGAGGCCTCGGCTATTGCAGTAGTTTATACCTTAGTTCTGTCTTTAATTTACAAGGAACTCAAGGTATCTGATTTGTCGGACATTTTGGTGCGGTCTTCAGAGACATCAGCTGTAGTACTGTTGTTGATAGGTACCTCAATGAGTATGTCTTGGGTGATGTCTGCTGAAGATATTCCGCATTTGATCAGTGAGTTTATGCTGACAGTAAGCGACAATAAATGGGTGATCTTGATCGTGATCAATCTCATCTTGTTGTTGGTCGGCACCTTTATGGACATTACGCCCGCAGTACTGATTTTTACCCCCATATTTTTGCCTGTAGTAACCAAAGTGGGTGTAGATCCAGTCCATTTTGGGATGATTATGGTGGTCAACCTGTGTATCGGTTTGTGTACGCCCCCAGTGGGGTCTTTGCTTTTTGTAGGGGTTTCCATTGCCAAAATTTCACTTACTCAAGTGCTAAAGCCATTATTGCCCTTCTTTTTAGCTATGGTAATTGCCTTAGTCTTGATTACCTTATTTCCAGAAATCACCCTGTTTTTGCCAAGAGTATTTGATTTAATTAATTAGATAAATAATTGTATGTTAGTTAATTATTGATAAATAGATAAATTATTTATTTAACTAGTAAATACGAGTGTTTAAAATTTTTGTCTCCATTTAATTTCCATTCCGAATTGGAATAGATTGGTATTATGAAAAAAGAAGTCTTGCTCGTTTTCCAAAAGAATGAAGTCTTGGGTAAGGTGAAAACTCGCCTTGCTGCAAGTGTGGGAGAAAAGCAAGCATTGGAAATCT